>CAZUQS010000142.1:0-4261 GCA_964622615.1 uncultured Candidatus Izemoplasmatales bacterium
TATGGAAATAGAATTTAAAGAAATAAAAAGAGTAGAGTTACACAAACCATTTACTAAACTTATTATTCACACTAAAGACAATAGATTAATGGTTTTTTCTAAATATTTTGAAAATTTCAAGATTATTGGAACAAGTATTTTCGAATATATAAATGAGAAAAATCTGGATGTTGAATTTGATGAGAAATTTGTTAGTTATTTTCTTAAATAATGGAAATATAATTCTGTCTTCTTTTTAACTTTAGAGATAGTATAATAACTCGAACATATTATAAATTAACTATGATGATTGTTAGGTGAATTAGGTTTCTTGGGAACCACCAATATGTATGCATATTGTGCAAACACTCCAGTAATGTATTCAGACATAACCGGATATGCACCTGAGTGGTTAGAAACTGCACTCTCAATATTAGGAGTAACAGCAGTCGTGGTTGCTCTTGTATTGCTTGCACCAGTAGTAGGTGGAGTTGCAGGAGCAGCTATGGGAGCGGTTGCATTTGCTACTAGCTTTGGAGCAGTAAGGGGAGGATATTCCGCATATAGTAATGGTACAAATTTAGCCGCAGGTATACTAAGTGGAGGAGTAAAAGGAGCTGCAATAGGCACTGCGATAGGACTGGGGATAATGACAGGCGCAGGTGCTTTTTCTGGTTTGAGTGCTTTGGGTGCATTTGGAACGGCTTTAGGAGCTAACTTTGTTGGAGGTATGTTAAGTTATACAATTAACAATGGGTTAAATGGAAGAAATCTAGATTTTAGTGAAGCAACTAGAACTGGCTTTCTACAAATGACTTCTGGGGCTTTTGCTTTTGGAGCGGGGTGCTTAATTGGAGTCACTGGTTTCTATAATATTCCTGGAAAAACAGGAATGTTTTCAGCGCCGTGGTTAGGCAATACATCTGTTGGCTTATTGTTTAAAGGTGTTTATTATTATCCAATTGATGTATTAATTCAGATGATGTAGAAAGGAAACTAAATAAAATGGAAATTAAATTAAAATCAAATAGAAATTTTCTGATATATTTCTCAGTGACCTTTTGTATTTTATATGGGGTTTTAGTAGTATATATGATATATGCACAACTTATTCGTTCGTTCAATATATTTAGCGAACCATTGTGGTTTATATCAAGCATAGTGATATTTATATTCTTCCTAATATTGACGATTATTTTGAAATACTATAAAGGTAAAAGTTATATTTTTAACGAAAGCAGTATACTTGTATATGATAAAGGGGTTTTTGTTAGGGAAATCAAAAGAAATAAGATCAAGACAATGCGATATTACCCATATAGGTTGCATTACCTAATTACAATGTATGCTGGTGCCTTAAAAGAAGGTGGGGCTAGGAAAATACACATTTACGAACTTGATGGCAGTTATCATGAAATTGGTCTCTTAACTGAAAAGGAGGCAATAATGCTTCAAGAGAAGTTGTATCCAAATATTATGGAAATAATGTATGACAAAAGGAAACATAGAAAAGCAGTATAGCAATTAGATTCTAGCTTTTGTGGTTATCTCTGACTACATTACTCCAGTCATGTATCTAGATCCTAGCGGATACTTTATTGGTGGATTTGGTTTTTCTTTCTTGGCAGGAACGATATTAGGAACATCCCTTTCAGTTTGGATTGTTTTTGATAGTAATGGCAATATTGGATTTCTAGTTTATGGTGGCGCAGGGGCCGTTTCTCCAGCAGCTAGTGCATCGCTTTCAAGTTTCTTCTCTTGGAGAGAAAGCATTGACGATATGAATGGTTATAGTGAAACTCTTGGAGCTAGTGGGGATTTTGGTGGATCGCTTGGGGGTGATCTTTTGCTTGATGAAGATGGATTAATGGGAGTTGCTGCAAATGTAGGTGGAGGATATTCTCCATATACTGTTGAAGGGCACTATTTTTTAGGTGAAAGTCATGTGGTGGAGATAGGGAAAACAGACACAAATAAGGATTTTATTTTTCAACTAGTAACTGCAATAAAGAAGATATTAGGGTGATTATATATGAAAAGATTTTATCAATACAAGCCTATTTTGATAACGTGCATTCTAGCACTAACTGTTATGCCGGTCGTATCCTTTTGGTGGTTGCATGTAAACCCTCAAATAGATAGTTTCAGTTTTACTGGATATATTCAGCTAGTTATTATTGCATACATTGGTACACCTGTTTTTTTCTTTGGAACTAAAAGTCATTATTGTATTTACATAAGTAATGACACAATGCAAGTAAGGAGTTTTCGGAAAGTAGTTAAGTCCATTTCATTTGTTAATACATCAAATATTTCCATTGAAGTAAAAAGAGGATTTAAACATGTCATTTTTAGTGACCATATAAACAATGAAATAATTAGTATTATTTGGGACAAGAATATATTAGTATATATAAAAGAAAACTGTTCCCAACAAAATGTTATTTATCTACTTGATAAAATTACGTAATAATTTTATCGAAACTACCGATTAAGATTCAAGATGTTATAATTCTTGTATAGATGATATTGTGGTTGACGATTCATCAACAAATATAAATTGTTTCGCCTATAAATCCTTGCACCTATCATAGGTATATATTTGACACTGAAATAGATATGTATTATCTCAACAGCAGATATAATAACCCTGAAATTGGTAGATTTATTAATTCTGATGGATTGTTAGGGCAAGTGGGTAATGTGCAATCAACCAATATGAGTGCATATTGTGCAAATACTCCAGTAATGTATTCAGACATAACCGGATATGCACCACAGTGGTTAAAAACAGCTGGTATCGTTGGAGCAATTGTTGGTACAGTATTAGTTGTGGCAGCAATAACTATTTTGACTTGTGGAGTTGGAACTGCGACATTGGTTGGTGCTATTGCAGTTGGTGCGGCTAAAGGAGTTTTGATTGGTGCTGCAATAGGAATTGGGGCAGGTGCAACTGCTGGAGCTGTAGGATCATTGATTGCAGGAGAGAAGCTTGGAAGTGGTGAATTTTGGAGCAACACACTGTATGCGTCCTTAGCTTGCTTTGGAACTGGAGCGTTAATAGGTGCAGCAGTCGGTGGAGCGGTCGGAGGATTAAGCTGGACACCAAGTGGGTTAGGTAGAGGCGCTGTTAACCAAGCTGTAAAAAGCACATTAAGTAATTCAAACAAAATGCATCACATAATGATGCCTAAACATGGATTACCAAACACAATTAATGCTGTTGGCAAATTGATGCAAAATACTTTAATAAATGGAACATTAAGTTCATATGGATCAGCAAGTACTGCTATATGGGCAGCTGGAGGTTCTCAAGTAACATATATGATAATTGATGGTATGATACATATCTCTGATATGTGGATGCTTTAATGGAGGAGATTATGAAGATATTCTATTACGATGATGAAATTAAAAAACTTGAATTGAATTTAAATTACACTTCATTAGTTAAGCGTTTAGAAAGTATATTCTTTGAAACTAAAGATGCAGATGTGCTATCTTCAATTATTGGTTGTTCTTGGCTTTACTACATTGAAGGTAATGTGAAGCAAGTCCCAACTGATTATGACTATCAGTACTTTAAGATAAAATGGAAAGAATATGTTGATATAGGATTAAATGAGTTTAGAAGTAGTGCAGGTGTTTGTTTTATTATTGCTTATACATTAGACTTGCATTGGTTTCATTTAGGTGTGAAGTATGAAAACAAACACAAGGACTTATACAAAAGAGCGATTAAGTTGTCAAATGAAGAAAACATAAAAGTAATCAATAGATACTTCTTATCAAATGATTTTAAATCAATAAATAGTATTGGAAAAATATGCAAAGAGACCTTTCCAACAGAATCAAATTTGGATTTGTATTTTAAGGAAATATTGAATTTGAAATTAAAACCTTAAAACATTATTTTTGTATCTAGGCATTTATTTTTCATATTATAAAAAGCATTGATATTAATTAATATAATTGCACAGAAAGGCAAACAGACTCAATATAACATAAAGGTCTTAGACCTAAGCTTTAATAATGGAATATTGAGTCTTGCCGCCTAAGTAAGCGGTTTTTTGTGATTCATAAACCTGTTATATAATAGATTCATAAAGAGTCTGTTTGAAATAGGTTAGAAGAATGGAAACTAATAAAGTAACCGCACTGTATTGTAGGATTTCAAGAGAAGATGAACTAATACAAGAAAGTTCAAGTATAGAAACACAAAAAGCATATCTTGGTAGATATGCTAATGAAAATAAGCATTACAATGTCAGATACTACATTG
>CAZUQS010000143.1:0-4246 GCA_964622615.1 uncultured Candidatus Izemoplasmatales bacterium
TCTCGAAATTTTTTGGTTGTTGTTTTTTTACATATGTTTAGTTTTCAAAGACCGATTTTGCATGCGTTATTTCACATGCTTTATAATTTTATCACAAGCACCAGCCCATGTCAACTATTTTTTACCGTAAAACGGAAGTTTTTTCCCCAAATAACATGAGAGTACAATAATTATCTATTTTTAGCCATTTTTTTCCTTAAAAACCGTTAAAAAAACCCTTCAAAATCAAGGGTTTTATAATAAATGTTGGTATGTTTATAATTGTTTTTGAACTTGTTTGTCTTCATACATTCTCTTATCCGACAATTTGATTAAATTATCCAAATTATCATCGTCTACTGAATATAATGCTATTCCAGCTGCAAACGTGATTTTCTCTGTGTGTTTCTTAAATTTAAACGGATTATCATTCATGCGTTTTCGAATGATTTCTATTTGCTTGCTTGCTTCTTCAAAATTTAAATTATGGAAAATCAGCAGAAATTCATCGCCACCAATTCTACCAAAAATATTATCTTTAATTTCTGATTTTCGAATACATTTAGCAAAGAATGACAAATACTTATCTCCCGCATCGTGTCCAAACTTATCATTGACAGATTTTAGATTGTTGACGTCTAATGTGCAAATTGCAATTTTATCTTTCTGATTAACAGCTATCAAATTTTTAAGTAATTTTATGCAATATGTTCTGGTTCTCGCCTGAGTTAATTCATCATATTTAGTTGGGCGAATTGCTTGTTCATATAATTTGTGAATTGATATAATTAGTTCCAACTCATGAGCTAATTGTTTAATTAAATACATATCATATTCACTAAATATTTCCTCTTCATCAAAATTATCAACATTTATTGATCCAAAGAACATACCGTCATACTCGAAAGCGCATGTTAGACATGATTTAGCAAATACTACGTTGTCTCTTAATTTTTGAGTTTTCTTCTCTCCCAAATGTGTTTGATCATATAATTCTAAATTTTTAATAATAATCGGTTGATATTTATCGTCTAAAGTAGCTTGGAACAAATCTTCTGGTAAGAGCTCTATTTTTCTCAAATTCTCTAAAAGATATCCTTTCGCAGCTACATATTTAATCTTTTCATCATCCAAAATTAATATACTTCCAGCTTGACCATCTGGAATTAAACTTACTGCTTTATCTAAAACCAATTGCAGTACATCTTCAAATTTTTCGTGTTTCAGTACTTCTTGAGTGATTTCAAACATCGCCTTGGTAATGTCTTTGCTTTTAATTAATTCTTTATTCGAGCTTTCAGCTTGTTTGTATGCCAGATTTGCATTTTGAATTTCATAATCTAATTTTTTCAATGCTTCAATATTATTAAAGAATATCTGATTGTGAATAGAAGCTGCAATAAATGCAATAAACACCGACATAATTGAAAACTCAACATATCCTGTAGATAAATATTGACTCCCGATACTGATCACGCCAATTACATTAAAGATTACAAATGCAAATCCAAAAAGGAATACTCTTTTCCAACCGGTGTATATCTGTGCCCATGAAATAATAATTACAATTGCAAAAAACCAGAAGACAGCATCTGCCAACTGGATATATAAAAAGGCGGTAATGGAACCTATTATTAGAATATAAAATGGAAAAGCTTGTAAAATAATTCTTGCTAAAATATTTTCTTCACCGATTTTTTTACGTTGAATTACAATAAGAATAATTAATACTAATCCCACAAGCAATGCACATATGAAATATAATATAGGATTGCTTATCTTTGATGAGCCATATATAAAAAAGGCTGAAAAAAGTATTGCAAATATGAATGCAGCACTTATAACCCCGTACAACACAGCATAGCGAAAACTATCGTTTCCAACAGTTAATCCTTTTATATAATTATATAATTTTCTAAATACATTATGATTATTTTTCATGTCTTTGCCTTTTCTTATTTCGCATAATGAAATTATACAATAAAAACAGAATTTTTTCAATGATATATACGGTATGATATCTTTGTACAATGTTATTTGTGCAATATACCATAATAATAGAAGCCCGTTTTTTAAAAACGGGCTTTCATTTTAATTATTCTTCAAAATTAGCAAATAAATCTTCCTCTTCTTCTGGCTTCTCATAATTGAATTCAACATCTCTTAATATTCCAGTTCCCGCAGGAATTAATCCGCCAATAATAACATTTTCTTTTAATCCTAATAATGGATCTTCTTTACCTCTAATTGCAGCGTCCGTTAATACTCTTGTTGTTTCTTGGAATGAAGCTGCAGATAGGAATGATTCAGAACGTAAACTTGCTTTTGTTATCCCCAATAAAATTGGTCTAGCAATCGCTGGTTTTAACCCAGCCGCAAATGCTTTTTTATTCGCCTGAATAAACTGGTTAATAGAAACTTGACTTCCTGGTAACAACTCAGTATCACCCTCAAGAATCACTGTTAATCTTTTTGACATTTGTCTTACAATAATTTCAATATGTTTATCCGCAATATCCACACCTTGGAATCGGTAAACTCTTTGAACTTCTTGTAAAATATATCGTTGAACAGTTTCCATGTTGGTAACTCTTAAAAGTTCCTTTGGATCAATAGTACCATCGGTCAATTGATCTCCGGCATTAACAGTATCCCCTTTGATGACGCGAGGTTGCACATTAGAATTTGTTTCATATTTCTTTTCTTCAATATTATTTTTAATCGTAATTATAAAGCGTTCTTCAACTGGTTCGATTTCAGAAACTAAACCGCTGATTTCAGAAACAATCGCTCTTGCTTTCGATTTTCTAGCTTCAAATAATTCTTGAACGCGAGGTAACCCTTGTGTAATATCATCCCCAGCAACACCACCAGTATGGAATGTACGCATTGTTAATTGTGTACCAGGTTCTCCAATTGATTGTGCAGCAATCGTTCCTACAGATTCTCCAACTTCAGCTTTTTCGCTTGTTGCTAAGTTTTGCCCATAACATTTACGGCAAATTCCAACTTCAGCAGTACAAGTTAGTGCAGTTCTAATCGGAACTGATGTAATTCCTAAAGCAATAACCTTTTGAGCTAACGCTTCTGTAAAGTATTCATTTCTTTCAACCGCTACTTCTCCAGTTTCGGGATGAATAACATCGGCAGATGCATAACGTCCAGTGATTCTTTCTTCTAGAGATTCAATCACTTTTCCATCTCTGTCAATAATAGCATGAACTCTAACACCTTTATCTGTTTGACAATCTTCAACTGAAATAACAACATCTTGACTAACATCTACTAAACGTCTTGTCAAATATCCTGATTCAGCCGTTTTCAAAGCAGTATCGGTAGATCCTTTTCTAGCACCATGTGTAGAGTTGAAAAATTCTGACATGGTTAAACCTTCTCTAAATGATGCTTTGATTGGTAATTCAATAGTTTCCCCAGCAGGGTTTGCCATCAAACCACGCATACCAGCTAACTGAGTAAAGTTCGATGCATTACCTCTAGCGCCGGAATCACTCATCATAAAGATATGGTTTTCGCTTTTAAGTTCTTTAATAAGACCAACTTGAATTTCATCTTTTGCATTTTTCCACTCAGCAATTACAAGGCTTTTTCTCTCGTTGTCTGTTAACATACCTAGATTATATAAGTCGGTGATTTCATCAACCTTTTTATCATGTACAGTTAACACTTCTTGTTTTTTTGAATATACTTCAACGTCTGAAGCGGAAATTGTAATACCAGATATTGTTGAATATTTAAATCCAATGTTTTTCATTTTATCTAGCATTTTTGATGTTTCATTAATTTTATATATCGCAAATATTTCTGCAATAATCAAACTTAAGAATTTTTTCTTGAACGGTGAAATAATTTCCATTTTTTTAATTTCTTCTGGAATGTTCATACCTGGTGCTATGAAATACATATCAGGTGTTTTTTCTTGTAAGTTCGATTTTGTAGGTTCATTAATATATGGGAAACTTTCTGGTAATATTTTATTAAAAATTAATTTACCAGCAGTTGTTACCAAATAATAATCGCGATATTGTTCAGGAATTCTATTTTTAAATGACAAGTCTTTTTCTTTACTATCATTCGATAAATTAGAATCCAAATATTGTAATACATTTTGAGAAGAATCAATTAATTTAAGTGCAATCCTAGAATGAAGTGTAATAACCTTATTTTCATAAGCTAACATAACTTCATCATAATTTCGATACACGCCGCCTTCTCCTAAAGCTCCAATTTTTTCCATCGTTAAATAATA
>CAZUQS010000144.1:0-4242 GCA_964622615.1 uncultured Candidatus Izemoplasmatales bacterium
AATATTTTATTGAAAAAGAATCATATAAACAAGCCATTGAATATTTAGAAAAAGCAAAAGATTTAGGATATACAAAAGCTAATATTCGATTATCCAATATGTACTTAAATGGTTTGGGATACCGTAAGAATAAGAAAAAAGCATTTAAGTATTTGAATCAGGCTGTAGAAGCAAATGATATTTCCGCAATGCATCAACTCGGATTATTCTATTTACACGGGGTTGGTTGTAAGAAAGAAGAATTGTTGGCTTACAAGTATTTTGAAATGTCTTCTGAGAATAAAGTTCCGGAGGGAATGTATTATTTAGGAAGTTTACTCTTAGAAGCTAAGAAAATGAAAAAAGAATACGAGAATGGGTTCTTTTGGTTGGATAAAGCCGCTGAAAATGGTTCCGTTGATGCAATATTGAAATTAAAATCATTCTATCAGCAAAGTCATCCATACCTAAAAAAGAAATCTGTTTTGTATTGTAACGAAATGGAATTCTATTATGATGAATTACTAGCAAAACTTGGTGATGTTGAGGCATTAGTTCGAGTTGGGTTTACTTATTATGAAGGCAATCAAGTTACGAAGATAAGTTATGAAAAAGCCAACCTGTATTTTAAAGTACTGTTTGATAAAGACCATACAAAAGGCTACGTTGGACTTGGGTTATCATATTTGTATGGAAGAGGCGTACCAGTTGATTACAAGAAAGCAAAAGAATTGTTAGATGTTGCTGGTACTCGTAAAGATATTACTTCGATGAATGCTTTGGGGGATATATTCCGGCTTGGTTACGGTGTTGATGTCAATTATCAACGCGCTAAGGATTATTATTTTGAAGCAGCGAAAAGCGATGAAACCAATGCGTTAATCAATTTGGGATTGTTGCATTACCGCAAACAAATTACTGGTGCTACCAATGAGTTAGCATTACAATACATGAAGACCGCATCTGAAAAAGGTAATATGGTTGCCTATTATTGGTTGGGTATTTTCCATGACAAAGGAATTGGTATTGTTGCTGACTTCAAAAAAGCAGAACTTGCTTTTAAAAAGGCTATTGAAGCAGAAGTTTTGGGCGCGAAATATAAATACGCACAACTACTATATGAACATATCAGTAGTATTAAACTTGCTAATAAGAAAAAAAATGTTGTTTATTTAGAAATCCGAGATTTGCTGATGGAATACATCAATTCTCCACATACATCGGAAGTGAATACCGTGTATTCGATGTATATGTTGGGGGATCTATTCAGTTTGCAGAATTTCGATAAACATTCCGATAAAATATCACGTTATTATTATGAATTAGCCGCAGAGAAGAAGTTTACGAAAGCGATGGTACGAATGTATCAGATTCTGAAAGAAAAGGAACCTGATGTCGCAATTGCGTACTTAGAAGAAGCAATTAAGAAACCATTGGATGGAGAATCATTATTTGAATATGGTAATTTGTTATATGAAGGACATCCTTTTGTTGAAAAAAATATGCAAAAGGCAAAAGAGTTTTATGGAAAAGCTTCTGCATTAAATTATCAACCTGCAAAAGAAAAACTAGCAATGTTATAGGAGTATATTATGAAATTATTATTACATATCTGTTGTGGTCCTTGTACAGTTGGTACAATGAAAGCAATCCACGATGAAAGCATTGAAATAACAGGATATTGGTATAATCCAAATATCCATCCATACCTTGAATATAAGAATCGTTTGGATGCTTTGATTGAATTTGCTAAAACAATTTCACTACCATTGGTTATTGAAAATACCTATGGATTAAAACAATTTGTGACTATGGTAAAAGACGATTTAGAAAACCGTTGTTCAAAATGTTACACGGACCGCTTATATTCTGTTGCGAAAAAAGCAAAAGAATTGGGTTATGATGCATTTTCTACAACTTTACTTGTAAGTCCTTATCAGCAACATGAAAACATTAAGAAAAAAGCTTATGAAATAGGGGAAGAAATTGGTATCGATTTTTACTATGTAGATCCAAGACCTTATTTCAGAGAAGGAAACAAAGAAGCAAGAGACCAAGGGCTTTACATGCAAAAATATTGTGGATGTATTTTTTCAGAAGAAGAACGTTATTTAAAAAAGAATACAAAGTAAGTTAAGAACTCTTAGCTTATTTTTTTCTGTTATAGAAAAAATAAATAGAAATCCCGTTAATGGGTTACGAGAGCGAGTTGATGATTATGTTATTATGGGCAACAAACACGGTGGAAGCCGTAAAAGAAGCGTGGTGGCTTTATGCCATTGGAGCGTTTGTAACACTGTTTATTATCGGAGGATCTTTATTCTTCGCATATAAAGCTTATGTACAATCAAAAGAACTTGGAATGGCAAAAGAAGATATTAAAAAAGCAGTTATATCTTCCGTGAGTTTTTCAATTTTACCTTCAATAGGAATCTTTATTGGGGTAATTACGATGGCTGGATTCTTAGGGATTGCATTGCCATGGATACGGTTATCTGTATTAGGGGCATTGCATTACGAACTCATGGCAGCTGATTGGGCTACAGAAGGAGTCAACATACTAAATATGTCTGTTGAGAATTTTGTAACAATCGCGTTTACCATGACAATCGCTATTATCTGGGGAAGTTTATTTACATTATTTTTATTTAAAAAATATCAAAGTAAAGTTGTCGATAAAGCAACGGAGAAAAAAGGCAGAAGTTTTGGACCGTTCTTGTTTCAATCCGTATTCATCGGACTTGTAAGTGCGTATTTTGGCGATGCGTTTTCAAGAATCTTCCAATACAATACCAGAGAGATTGTCGATGGGGCATATACTGGAACCATCATTGAAAACTCTAGTTTTGTACCATTGATTGTTTTTGTAATATCATTTTTGTCCATGATGGGCTTTGATTATTTGGTAAAACAAAAGAATGTTAAATGGTTGGAAAACTTCCAACTATCCTTATCCATGGTTATCGGAATGGCTAGTGCAGTGTTCCTAGGAATGGGAGGGTTGTTCTAATGAATACAGCGTATAGAGAACAAATGCATAAGTTTGGTAGAATCTTTACCGTAATGGGCATCTTTGTAATGTTTTTAGCTCCAGTTAGTATTTGGGTATTCACTGGTGTCGCTCCAAATTTCGCTCAAATGGGAGTTGGAGTACTTGGATTATCGTTGCTCTATCTACCAGGTGGGTTGATTGAGATGATGACCTATTCCCCTTTGCTTGGAACAAGTGCAACCTATTTAGCTTTTATAACTGGTAACTTAATTAATTTAAAAGTACCATGTGTGATGAACGCAACGGAAATCTGTGGAACGAAAATCAATACTCCAGAGAATGAGGTTATTAGTGCAATTTCTGTAGCATTTTCATCGATTACAACGGTGTTAATATTATCTTTAGGGGTACTGTTATTGATTCCATTAAAACCGTTATTAGAAAATCCAATATTAGCCCCAGCATTTAATTGGGTAATATCAGCTTTATTTGGAGCTTTGGGTTATAAATACTTCAAAGGCAATTGGAAATTGATTATCGCTCCAATGGTAGTAATTATTATATTAAGTATTGTGATGCCTACATTTGTAAATAGTCAAGTCATGATTATTGTTTTAATTTTAGCAATTGTGACATTAGTGGTATCAAAAATATTGTATAACAAGAATAAAATTTAGGAGGTTACAATGATCTTTTTATATATACTATTAGGACTTATTGGTCTGTTATTGATTCTTATGATTGTAGCTCTTTTCAATAGCTATTTGATTAAGGACCGTTCAAAAAATGTGACACTAGCGGATATTGATCCGATAGAGAGTGACTTATTAGCAAAAGAATTTAGTAAGATGATCCAAGTAGAAACACTATCGTATTCCAAAACACAGGATAATGTTGAAAAGTTTAGAGAATTACAAGCAGTTATGAAAGAGTTGTTTCCAGATGTATATAGCACGTTAGAACAAGAAGTATTCAAAGGCGAATCCATTTTATTCAAATGGAAAGGAAAGTCAAAAGAAAAACCGATTGTTTTAATGGCTCATCAAGATATTGTACCTGCTAGCAAAGATGACTGGGTATTCGATCCATTTAGTGGTGAAGTTACTGATACAGAAGTATATGGTAGAGGTACGTTAGATACAAAATGTACGTTATATGCGTTCTTTAAAGCAATTGATCAGTTAATCAAAGACGGATTTAAACCGGAACATGATATTTATATATCAAGTTCAACGGATGAAGAAACCAGTGGATTTGACGCTGGGTTATCC
>CAZUQS010000145.1:0-4179 GCA_964622615.1 uncultured Candidatus Izemoplasmatales bacterium
TTTTTCCTAAGAAAACCAGAAATTTGTATTCAAATCCTACCGTTACTAATATCGGCATATTTTTTCTCTTAACCAACTTGTTTATTACTCTAACTACAGACAAAGGACTTCTACCATTGCGTTCGTCATGTTCCATTTTTTTTATTGACTTTTTGATTCGATCTTTATACAAGTCATCTTCTACAACACTTGGTTGATATCGATTATCAGTGAATCCAGTTTTCGTATCTCCAGGTAGAACTGAACTAACTCCAATTCCAAATGGTTTTAATTCCATTCTTAATCCTTCAGTAAATTTATGCATGCTTGCTTTTGTCATGGAATAAAACGTTTGAAAAGGAATGGTTAATTCTCCTGCCACGGAACCTACATTAATTATTTTGCCCCCAATAGTTTCTCTTATCAGTGGTAATAATTTCTTTGTAATATAGAATTGTCCGATAACATTAACGTTGTAAATTTGAACGACTTCTTCAAGAGTTGTATATTCTACAGCTCCAGAGATTCCAATTCCAGCACAGTTCACTAAAACATCAACATGGTCTGTAAATGTAGCGATTTCTATTACTGCGCTATCAATAGATTTTGAGTCTCCTAAATCGCATAACACATATTTATATGCATATTCTGTTTTTGGATATGATCTAGATAATCCAATTACCATATGTCCTTGATTATGAAAAAATTCAGCTGCTGCTTCCCCGATACCGCTTGACGCACCACTTATTACGAATACTTTACACATTATTTATGTAAAAATTCCATTAAACTAGCATCATCTTTTGGTAAATTATTTAATACATCTGCGATAATGTCGATTGCTTCATCCATCAATTCATGCGTATGAGTTGACGTGTAGCTTGTTCTAATTAAACATTCCCCCTCTGGTGCAGCAGGTGGAATTACAGGGTTTACATAAACCCCTCTATTGAATAATACTTTACAAGCAACAAGCGTTCTAAGCATGGTATAAGTGTAAATCGGTATAATTGGTACAATTGAATTTTCAATAATATCTAAACCTTTTTCTTTTAAACCTTTACGAACATAAGCAGCAATTGCTAATAATGCTTTTGGTCTTTCAGGTTCTGCTATTAAAATTCTTAAAGCTTCCAACGCGGTAGCAGCATTTGCTGGTGTTATCGCAGCACAAAATATAAATGGTCTTGATTTATGTTTTACATATTCAACCACTTTTCTATCCGCGACCATATATCCGCCTAAACTAGCTAAAGATTTTGAGAAAGTTCCCATGATAATGTCTACTTCATCTTCTAAATCGAAATATTCAGCAGTACCTCTACCTGTTTTTCCAATCACTCCAAAGCCATGAGCGTCGTCCACCATAACTTTAGCATCATATTTTTTAGCTAATCTTACGATTTCTGGTAAATTTGCAATATCTCCACTCATTGAAAAAACACCATCCGTAATAATTAACTTGCCTTTATCCGGATCTGCTCTTTGTAATTCTTTTTCTAAATCTTCCATATCATTATGGTCAAATCGAATCATTTTTCCAAATGACAATCTAGCTCCATCATAGATGCTTGCGTGATTCTCACGGTCACAGAAAATCAAGTCATTTCTTCCAGCTATTGCTGAAATAATACCCAGATTTGTTTGAAAACCAGTTGAAAATGTAACACAATCATCTTTATGTAAAAACTCAGCTAACTCTTTTTCTAAAGTTACATGAGTTGTTAAAGTACCATTTAAAAATCTTGATCCAGATACACCGGACCCAAACGTTTTCATTGCTACAACACCTGCTTCAATTACTCTTGGATCACCAGTTAAACCAAGATAGTTATTTGAGCCTATCATGATTTCTCTTTTACCTTCCATATGCACAACAATGTCTTGTTTTGATTCTAAAGCATGAAAGTACGGGTAAATCCCAAGTGCTTTGCTTTCTTCTACGGTTTTGTAGTCTTCACATTTCTTAAATAAATCCATTTCTTACCCCCAAATTAAAAAGAATATGACATCTAATTATTACTAAATAATTATATCACATTCTTTTTTCTTTGTATATATATTGTTTCTATTCGGTCCGAAGCGCAATAACCGGGTCTTTTTTAGCTGCCATTCTCGCTGGAATTAGCCCTGCAATGACTGCTAGGGTCATACTAATTAGTATTAGGAATATTGCTGCTTGAGCAGATAATTTGGCAACATTTGCCATATCTGCGAAATGCTCGATAACTAAGTTAATTGGAATGATCAACAATAAGCTTATTGTTACACCAACAAACCCAGAACCAAAACCAATGACAATATTCTCAACATTGAAAATTCTAGAAATATCTTTCTTTCTTGCTCCTAATGCTCTCAAGACACCAATTTCTTTTGTTCTTTCAATTACTGATACATAAGTAATGATTGATATCATGATTGAAGATACTACTAGAGAAATCGCTGCGAAAGCAATTAACACTATTGAAATCGTATCAATTACCCCACCAATTAATGAGGTAAACGTTGCTGCTCTATCAATATATGCAATTTTATCATCTTCTGCTAAATCTGTATTGTAAGCATCTAAGTGTCCTTTAACCAAATCTTTTGCATCAAAATCTTTTGGATACAAACTAATAGATTTGATATCCCCCGTTTCGTCTGGATATGTGTCATATAGATGTTCTGGCACATCTGAAGTATAAGCGAACCCATTAAACAACAACGTCACATTAGAACCCGGTTTACTTCTTATGATTCCAGAAATAGTAACATCATATGCTTCAGCAACACTGCTTGAAAATATATTATACTCACCTATAAATAGTTTGTATGTTTGTCCAACAATATCATCAAAAGCAAATGTTTCATTATTTACAACATCTAACCCTAACACTTGCTCTAACATTGACTTGAATAACCTATTATACTCATCTACAACAAGAACAATTTCTATCTGTTTGCTTTCAAGATCATTTGCTGGCATTAAACCATAAATTAAATCATAATTATTGTCAAATACTTCTCCATCAGGTAGCAGTGTAAATATATTCATAAATTGTGCTGCTGGCCCGAGACTTGATGCATCATCTGCAGGTTCCTTCTCCTCTTGATATATAGGAACATATGAACTTGCAATGTCTACATACGTTAATAATGACATGTTTATATAGCGGTCGTATTTAACACCTGATAAAGTGTCTACTCCTTCTCCATCTACATAATCATAAACATATTGCAAGTAATCTTCTGTGATAAAATTTGGTTGCAAGAAACTTGTAAACTGACTTTCATCAAACATCGATGCATAGTTTTGATCAGGATATGGGTCATATTCTTCTTGCCCTATTTCACTCATTTTAGAAAAATCTAATTTGGATTCTGTGACTTCAATCGGGTAACCTGATAATGTTTCTTCTTCAAAGTTTTGAATTTGTTGATCTAACCCGTTTGATAGTGAAAGTATTAAAGCAATACCAATGATTCCAATACTACCAGCAAACGCTGTAAGAATAGTTCTACCTAGTTTGGTTCTAATATTATTTATCGATGATATGAATGCTGTTTTAAATGACATTGAAGTCTTTTTAAAATGTACTTCACTTTTTGATTCCACATCTTCTTGAACTGGTCTTGAATCACTGATAATTTGTCCGTCTTTTAATTGGATTAATCTGCTGGCAAATTTTTCAGCTTGTTCTGAATCATGCGTTACTAAAATAACAAGTTTTTCTTGTGCAATTTCTTTGATTAATTCCATGATTTGTAAGCTTGATTCGGAGTCTAAAGATCCTGTTGGCTCATCCGCCAATATAATTTCTGGATTATTTGCTAACGCTCTAGCAACAGCTACTCTTTGTGATTGACCACCAGAAAGTTGATTTGGTCTCTTATGTATGTGATCCTTCAGCCCAACTCTTGTAAGCACTTCAATTGCTCTTCTTTGTCTTTCAGCTTTAGATACACCACTTAAAGTTAATCCCATTTCTACATTTTGCAAGACACTTAAATGGGCAATTAAGTTGTGACTTTGGAAAATAAATCCGATTGTATTATTACGATACATATCCCAATCGCTATCTTTGAAATCTTTTGTTGATTTCCCATTTATAAATAAATCACCTTTGTCAGCGTGATCTAAACCCCCAATAACATTCAATAATGTTGTTTTACCACATCCAGATGGTCCTAATACTGCAACAAAATCTGTCTGTTTAA
>CAZUQS010000146.1:0-4153 GCA_964622615.1 uncultured Candidatus Izemoplasmatales bacterium
TATTGCGAAAATAGAGAATCAAGAAGGTGTAGACAACTTAAATGAAATCCTTAAAGTTGTGGACGGAATTATGGTTGCTAGAGGAGATTTAGGTGTTGAAGTTTCTACACAACTAGTTCCAATCTATCAAAAGAAGATTATTTCTCGTTCAAATGAAGTTGGAAAACCAGTTATTACAGCTACACACATGTTAGAGTCGATGATTCTATCACCAAGACCAACACGCGCTGAAGCAAGTGATGTTGCGAATGCTATTTTAGATGGTTCGGATGCAATTATGTTATCTGGTGAATCTGCTGCTGGTAATTACCCTGTGGAAGCTGTTCTTACAATGGATACCATAGCGAAAGCGATTGAAGACACAATTTCTTACAAAGAAAAACTAGATAAATCGATTGTTTCAAGTCATGAAACAGTGAATGATGCTATTGGTATTTCTGTAGCACGTATGGCACTGACATTACCAAAAGTGGAAGTTATTATTGCGTTTACGGAAACGGGTGGAACCGCAAAAAGAATGTGCAAATTTAGACCAAGTGTACCAATCATTGCGATTACTGATGAAATTGAAACATGCCAAAAACTTTCTTATTATTGGGGTGTGTTTGCGACTCTAGTTAAAAACATTGATGATATTCAATCACATGATAAAGTTGCGATCCAAGTTGCAAAAGATTTTGGATTTCAAAAGGGGTCATCCATAATCCTGACATCAGGTTGGGGCCAAAGACATGGGAAAACGAATACAATAAGAATTATCGATATTGAGTAGGTAAATAGTGTTGCTAACATGCAACACTTTTTTTTGCAAAAAAAACACCTTCAAAATAAGAAAGTGTTTATTATATTATTTTTGTGCTGGATCATCGAAATCAAAATCGAATTTTTGATTCCAACGTGTAAATGTTTTTTCCAACCAATGTGCAAATTTAGAGTTTCTGAGTATCCAATAAGCTGCTTCAGCTATAGCAATTGCTACAATTGAGTCAATGATATAGTGTTGTTTTGTAGTTTGAGTAGAAATAATAATCGCTAGGTTTAATACCCATATCCAAAGAATATGATACTTTGGAATTTTCTTAGTCATACGAACACCAATGATACAAATCCAACTAATCAATGTGTGCATAGAAGGTAATGCATTTCTAGGACCTGCAGATTGATAGATCTTCATTACGATTGATTCCGTAAAATTCAAGTCGGTTCTAGGTGTTAAGTAATTTCCATCTAAGAATAACCCAGAAGTAACTCGCCATGATTCCACGTCACTTTGAAAGAATAACCACCATAATCCGCAAATGATAAATGTTACTGTAATAATTGCTACCAAACTATATAGGTTCTTTTTAGAATAGTATCCAATCACAAACATCGATAACACCCAAGCAGGGTATGCAACAATATATGGATAGATTGACCATGAAACAAATGGGACAATCTCATTAAATTTCAAGAAAATATAACTGTAGTCTCTCCCGACATTCCCGGTAGCTTCTGCAAAAAATTGATTACCAAAATAAGTAATGAACTGTAGCACAAATACAAATAGAAATGGAAGAAGGACTCTTTTTACTCGTTTCCAATTCATAAAGTCACCTCAGCATTAAAATTATATCATATCTTTACTGATTATAAATAGTAAATTTTTCATTGTTTTCAAAATCATTGCTAAAGCATAAAATTTGTGATAAAATCAATATAAATCTATTTTAGGAGGACTTCAATGTTTGGATTAAGAAGTGATGGGAAAAGAATTAAAAATATAGACCCAGTAATGAAGATGGTACCTCATATCATGTTTAACAGAAATGATGCTATGGTTATGCAAGCACAAGAATATGATTGTGAAGGCATGGATAACTATATTTTAGAAAAAAGAAAAACAGAAAACGTACGATTTACTTATCTAGATATCTTAGTAGCTTCCTTCGTTCGAGTGATTTCAAAAAGACCTAAAATGAATCGTTTTATCATGAATGGAAAAGTTTACAAACGGAAAAATATTCAAATCTCTTTTGCTATCAAAAAGAAATTAGTTGACTCAGCAGAAGAAACAACCGTAAAACTTACCTTTGATGGTACAGAAAGCATTTATGATATAAAAGAAAAATTAGATGCAGTCATCAAAGAAAATAAAGGTGTTTCTAAAGTAAATGAAACAGATAAAGTTGCGAAACTTTTAACGAGAGTACCAAATTTCTTTATCAAATATAGTGTTCGCTTCTTAATGTTCTTAGATAAACATGGAATGATGCCAAAATCAATGATTGAAGCAAGTCCTTTCCACACGTCTGTTTTCTTAGTACATTTGAAATCAATTAAAATGCCACCAGTATTCCATCATATATATAATTTTGGAACAACAGGAGTATTCATTTCAATGGGACAAGAAAAATATGAACCAGTTGTTTTAAATCGTGAAACAAAAGAAATCGTTGTGAAAATGATGTTAAAAGCAGGAGTTGTTGTGGATGAAAGAATCAGTGATGGTTTGTATAATTCTCTTACACTTCGCTATTTCAAGCAAATTATGGAAGACCCAAGAATATTAGATACAAAGAATGACGAAGTTATTCAAGATTTAGATTAAGGAGCACAAATTATGTGGTTTATGAGAATCCTTGGATTATTATTTAGTTTAACATTTATATTTTTTGGAATGAAATTCATTCTGAGACCCAAAAATATGATTCAAGCATTGCAAAGAATTAAATATAAAAGAGAAGGGGAACCTCGTAAAAATGAGATTACATTTTCAATTATTATGGGAGTTGTTTTTACCCTAATAGGATTATACTATCTCGGTGTAGTAGTTGTGTCTATTATATATCCAGCATAAGAAGCATTCATTTGCTTCTTTTTTTTGTAAAAAAATAAAAATAATTTACTATTGTCATAACGCAATTTATTTGATAAAATGTTTATGGTGGCAAAATGCCTCCAAATCTGGATTTTTTAGGTGGTGACCTTATGAACTTACTAAAAATTAATAACCTAAAAAAAACATTTGGCGGTAATGTACTTTTTGACAATTTATCATTAGAAATTAATCCCACGGACAAGATTGCGCTCATAGGGCGGAATGGCGTCGGTAAGTCCACTCTGATTAAAATGATATTAAACGAAATTACCCCAGATTCTGGGGATATTTTTATTTTTGGGCAGGCAAAAATCGGGTATTTATCGCAAGATATAATCAAATCGTTGGACAATACAATGTATGAAGAATGCTTATCTGTTTTCCAAGAATTGATTGATCTAGAATGGAATCTGAACCGGGTTACAGAACTACTGAAAACTGATCACTCAGAGTCTGTTTTAAAGAGTTACACCAACATTGAAAATGAATTTCAAATCAGAGGTGGTTATGAGTATTTAACTACAATTGATATGTTTTTAACAAGATTTGGTTTTTCGAAAGAAGATTATGAGAGACAAATCAAAACATTTTCAGGTGGAGAACGAACTAGAATTGCCTTCGCAAAATTACTGATGACAAAACCAGATTTGTTATTACTAGATGAACCAACCAACCATATGGATATTGAAATCATTGAGTGGTTGGAGGAATATTTAAAACGTTATGACGGAGCTGTATTAGTCATTACACATGATAAGTATTTCATCAATCGAGTAGTGAATAAAATCTATGAAATAGAATACAACAAAATGGAGTTATACCACGGAAATTACGACCAATATGAAGAAGAAAAAGTAAAACGATATGAATTGCAATTAAAAGCGCATCAAAAACAGAAAAAACAAATTGCTCATCTTCAAAGTTTTGTCGATCGATTTCGTTATAATTCGAAACGAGCATCTATTGCTCAAGACCGCATTAAAAAGATCAATCGTATCGACCGGATTATAGCACCGAAAAACTCTGCATCGCATGTTAAAATAAATTTTAAAACAAGAAGACCAACCAGTGTGAATATTTTAGAAGTAGAACGCCTTAGCATTGGATATGAATTCCCGCTTATTGAAAACATTAATTTCACAATGAGAGGGACCGATAAAATCGGAATAATTGGTGCGAACGGAACTGGAAAAACAACGTTAATAAAAACATTGATGGGAAATTTAGAGAAATTGGAAGGGAATGCTAATTTCTATCGAGAGATGAAAATTGGATATTTCGATCAAAACCAAA
>CAZUQS010000147.1:0-4112 GCA_964622615.1 uncultured Candidatus Izemoplasmatales bacterium
TGATAACATGACAAATATTAGCAATGATTTAAAGGAGTTTTTAAAAGAAAATATTGAAATTGCCGATTTGAGTATTGACACAGTGAAAGAATCTAGTGATGGAACCGTTAAGTATCTATTCAAATTAAGCGATGGAAGTTTGATTGAAACAGTTCTTATGACGCACGAATATGGACAAAGCGTTTGTGTTACAAGCCAGGTTGGGTGTAATATGGGATGTTCTTTTTGCGCATCTGGGTTGTTGAGAAAACAACGAAACTTAGAAATACATGAATTAGTAAGTCAAATTACTTCAGTACAGAATCATCAAGGAATAAAGGTCACGCATATTGTTGTAATGGGAACAGGTGAACCATTTGATAATTATGATAATGTTATGGATTTTATTCGGGTAGTGAATTACAAGAAAGGACTACAAATAGGTTCAAGGCATATTACCGTTTCAACATGTGGAATTGTACCTAGAATTTATGACTATGCAAAGGAAGAAATTAGAGCGAATTTAGCAATTAGTTTACACGCCGCTAATGATGAACTAAGGTCAAAGTTAATGAGAATTAACAAAACATATCCTATTTTAGACATAATTAAAGCGTGTAATGTATATTTTAAAACAACAGGAAGACGTATTACATTTGAATATATACTACTAAAAGGAGTAAATGATTCCACCAAACATGCGGATGAATTAAGCAATTTGATTCGTGGTATGAATGCTTATGTAAATTTGATTCCTTATAATCCTATCAATGAGTTCAATTACAAAAAATCCGATCAACAATCTGCAGCAAAATTTCATGCTCAATTGATAAAAAGAGGAATTAATGTGACTTTGAGACGTGAACAAGGCACAGATATCGATGCAGCATGTGGCCAATTGAGATATCAAAAAGAAAGCGATTAATATGCTTAATTGATTGACTGTTGCTTATAAAAATGGTAGAATAAATATGTTAATTTTTTAAGGAAAAGGTGAAAAATCGTGCAAAAAAAAGTTAAAAGAATTGCCTTATTAACAGGAGGCGGAGATTGTTCAGGGTTAAATGCAGTTATTAGAGCAATTGTTAAAACTGCTATATTAAAATATAATTATGAAGTGATTGGATTTATGGGTGGATATCATGGCTTATATACCGATGATTTTATTAAATTGGATTTAAAAGTAGTATCTGGTATTTTCCATCAAGGTGGTACCATTTTGAAGATGTCGAATAAAGACAATTTATTCAAATATAAAGTAACAGATGATAAAGGAGCTACTACATATAAAGATGTGTCAGATGTTGCTGTAGAAAATTTAAAGAAACACAACGTTGATGCATTGATTATTATTGGTGGAGATGGAACCCTAACTTCAGCTAGAGACTTTGCTAGAAAAGGTGTGAATGTTGTTGGTATTCCAAAAACAATTGACAATGATGTTCCTGCAACTGAAATCACATTTGGTTACCGGACAGCATTGGATCATATAATGTTAAGTTTAGATGCATTACATACAACTGCTTTTTCACATGATAGAGTAATGATTTTAGAAGTGATGGGTAGAAATGCAGGATGGTTAGCTTTAGAGGGTGGTATTTCTGGATCAGCTGATGTAATTTTAATTCCTGAAATTCCATATGATATAAAGTCAGTAGCGAAAACTGTTTTTGACCGTTACAATAGAGGATCAAAATTTACTATCATTTGTGTGTCAGAAGGTGCAAAACCAATCGATGGAGATGTTACTATAAAAGCAATTGATGAAGATAGCCCAGATTCTGTTAAACTAGGTGGCGTTTGTGATCAATTAGCGGAGAAATTAGAGAAAATTGTCAAACCAGTCACTGGTCAGGATATAAGAGTTACGAATTTAGGATACATTCAAAGAGGTGGAGTTACCGATCAATATGACCGTGTATTAGGAACAAAATATGGTGCTTACGCTGTTGAAATGGTAGCGAACAACGAATACGGTAGAATGGTTGTTATTAATAACGACAGAATGGATTCTGTTAGAGTCGAAGAAGTTGTAGGTTCAGGACAAACTGGACAAACTAGTACTGGTGGAGCGAGAATTGTAAACCCTCATGGAGATTTAGTAAACTCTGCTAGAGCTATTGGCATTACATTTGGAGATTAAAAAAAATAAGGAGGATATTTAAGATGGAACTAAAAGGAAGTAAAACAGAACAAAATTTAATGTCTGCTTTTGCAGGAGAATCACAAGCAAGAAACAAGTATACTTACTATGCTTCAGCCGCTAAAAAAGAAGGTTATTTAGAAATATCTGATTATTTTTTAGAAACTGCTGGAAACGAAAAAGAACATGCAGAAATTTGGTTTAAGTTACTTCATGACGGAAAAATTCCGACTACAGACCTAAACTTAAAAGATGGAGCTGCTGGTGAACATTACGAATGGACAGAAATGTACAAAGAATTTGCAGAAACAGCGAAAGAAGAAGGCTTCACAAAAATAGCATTTTTATTCACTAAGGTAGCCGATATTGAAAAAAGGCATGAAGAGAGATATCTTAAATTACTTTCTAAATTAGAAGGAGATTTAGTATTCCACTCTGATAATGATGAAACAATATGGATTTGTACAAATTGTGGACATATTCACGTTGGGAAAAACGCTCCTAAGCTTTGTCCTGTATGTGATCACACTCAAGCATATTTCCGTAAGCACGTAGAGTCAATTTAATTATTTTGAAGGCGAAAGCCTTCTTTTTTTTCATTTTTTGGTATAATATTAATGCAGTCATTTTAAATGGAGGGTTTATTTGAAAAAAGGTAGAATAACAAAATTAATCGGTGGACTTTACACCGTACAAGATGATAACAGGCAAGAATATGTGATCAAACCTTTGGGAATATTTCGGTATAAAAATATTAGTCCTAAGGTTGGTGATATTGTTGACTATACGGAAGATAACATTACAAAAGTATATGAACGTAAAAACGAACTTTATCGACCAATGATAAGCAATGTAGATCAAGCACTATTGGTGAATTCAGCTAAAAAACCAAATTTTAGTTTTTTACTTCTAGACAAATTTTTAGCAATGATTGAAGCGTTCAATATTGTACCAATTATTATTGTTACAAAAGTAGACCTAATGACAGAAATTGAACTTGAAGATTTGAAGAAGAAATTAAGCTATTACGAACAATATTTCAAAGTCATATATTTCAGCAAAGTGACGAAAGTTGGTATGAATGAGATATTAGACATTACCGATCACAAGGTAAATGTTCTAGCTGGTCAAACTGGAGCTGGCAAATCAACATTATTAAATACAATAGACCCAAGTTTGAATTTAGCAACAAATGAAATTTCGAAAGCATTGGGTAGAGGAAAACATACAACTCGTCATGTCCAAATCTACGAATTTGGTAAGGGTTATATAGCTGACACCCCGGGATTTTCAAAGTTAGAGTTTGAAAATTTTCAAAGTGATCAGTTAAAGTATTATTATCCAGATTTCTTTCAACATAGTAGCAAATGCAAGTTTCATGAATGCAACCACATTCACGAGCCGGGTTGTGAAGTAAAACGACTTATGAATGCGGGAGAAATACTAAATATTAGATATGATAATTATGTAACGATATTTCAAGAAATATTAGCAATTAAGCCAAAATATAAGAGGGATTAATATGATTTGTTCACCTTCGTTTTTAACTTGTAATTTTAATAAACTAGAATCAGAAATAAAATCCATTTCAGAAGCTAAATGGTTACATTTTGACGTGATGGATGGGAAGTTTGTTCCAAATTCTACATATGATTTTCACATGTTAAAATTGTTAAAAAAACTTTCCAACCAATTTTTTGATTGTCATTTAATGATTGAAAATCCAAAGAAATATATTGAAAAATATATTTTGGCAGGGGCTGACCTTGTAACATTCCATTATGAAGCTACAGAAAATCCACTTTCATTGATCCGTTATATAAAATCCAGAGACGTAAAAGTTGGGATATCTATTAAACCAAATACAGATATAAGAGTTTTAGATAACATATTATCTGAAGTAGATTTGGTGTTGATCATGAGTGTTGAACCAGGTAAGGGTGGACAAAAATTCATTTCAAAATCACTTGATAAAATTAAATATTTGAAT
>CAZUQS010000148.1:0-4100 GCA_964622615.1 uncultured Candidatus Izemoplasmatales bacterium
TGTACCGACTTTGAAACTGAATACTATAATCTATACCCAAACCGATTAAAACCGGGAATACGGCCATAGAAACCATTGTTAATGGGATACTTGCTACTCCCATCACGCCAATCGTTCCAACTACAGCTATCAAAACTACAACAAGTGGTAGTAATCGAAAAGGAACTGGGAATAGAATTAGTAAAACCACTACCATGATGATACCAGCTGTAATCATCATGATTTTCATGCTGTCCATCATCGATGATTTAATATCATAGTTTAAAACTGGTTTTCCAGAAACCAAACTATCCTCATAAACTGTATCCTTTAAGGAAGCATGTATCTCATTTAAGATCCCTTCCACATCCGCTTCCGTGACTCCTTCTTCTAATATGATACTTACAAATAAATGTGTATCATCAATCAAGAAATTTCCAAGCATCGGATTTAAGTGAATCCCATCTGGATAAACCATATTCGATAATGTGCTTTCCTCTGTAGGGAATACAGAAGTAAACCCATTAAAATTAGCAGCTAGCATCGCTACATTATCTGCCATTGTTGAAAGATTGGTTTGTAACGTATCTAGATTTGTTTCTAAAAGAGACATTGATGTAAACATCGGTGTTAGTTGTGTCAGTATAGTTTGAACCCCAATCGAGGTTTGACTTGTTCCTACAATAAACGATTGAGATAGAGTTATCATTTGGGTGTAAAGAGTATCTACACCAGATAACACTGTTATAGAACTTACGAGTTCTTGATACTCGGTTGCGTCAGCAATTGGATCCAATTCGTCTCTTCTTGTTGTTAACAGTAAGAGTTCATCAAACACATTTGATTGCATCGTCTCCATCAATGTAACTTCCGATTCCAACCCTGTAGTTATATTATCTTGTGCATTTATTATGTTTTGAAACGCTGTCGTTAGTACTACCGAATCAATGTCCGGTTGAGATTCACTCATAGCTTCTATATTAGACGCTATTAATCCTAACCCTCCAGCAATTTCATTTAGAGCTAGTTGATATTTATCTATACTCATTTGACCAGCATAATCAATTACACTAATTGGTCCATTGATATAAAATACACCATCAAGACCTTTCACATTATCATTTAACTCATTGAGTATAGATAATGTTGCATATGAAAATAGATTTGTTTGATTGGTATTTTTTATCACAACAATGATTGGGTCTGTACCAAAGTTTGTTTGATACTCTAAATTATCAATATAGGAATCGCTTGACTCTTCAATTAACGTTTCATTGCCGGTACTCAATTGTACATTTGTAATTCCAGTAGCTACAGCAACAATTAGAATAGTCATAATAAGTAACACCTTAAATGGCCATTTTTCTATAATTTTGTTCAGTATTTTTTTCATGTTTCCTCCTTGAATGTTAGTGCTCACTATCATAGTGTACACGAGTGTGGTATGTTTGTCAACGAATATATTCTTTTCATTTATTCTTGCTTCAATCACAAAGACAAATACAATACAATGAGTTTTAAGTAAATCTCTGCCTTTGTCAAGTATCAGCATAGATTTACTTAAATATCAATATAATGCACATAACATAAAAGACAGATAATCTCGACTAAGATTATCTGTCTTTTAAAAATATATATATCAAATAAACACCAAGCTAAATAGGATTTGCTTGCTTTATTCGCCAGCTGTAATTGCTGCCTGAACTAATTCATTGATTTTTTGTTCCCAATCTGCTGCGAAGACTTCCGGTGTTACCAGTCCTTCCGAAATTTTTGTATAATAATCATTATCATCACTTGTAACCCATTCAAAGAATGATTTGTACCCAGGTAACCATTTATCCGTATCTGGTCTACCAAATTCAATTAAATCTAGATTTTCTCTTAATCCTTCTACATAATCTATAAAATACTCAATTTCAGTCCATACTTCCGGATAATCCGATATTGGATAACGGTCAAGATATAAATCTCCACGATCTTTCATTTCTTCTAAACGTAGTAACCAACCTTCTTTACCAAAACTCATCCATTTTGCTAATAAGTAAGCTTCGTTAGGATACTCTGTTAAAGACGATACACAGACATAATCTAGAATGGTAGGTGGGAACTGCCCTGCAGACCCTCCTGGGTAAGGCCAGAAGCCTACTTCCATTCCATTTGCTTCATACATATCATCAATCATCCATAAATTCCATGAGCCATCGATATTCATTCCAACTAATCCTTCAAACCATGGCCAAATATCACCAATAATTTCAAGTTCATCTTCCGTATAAACAGCTACAACTTTTTCATCCATTAAATCTAATTTAAGGTTATATGCATCAATCCATGCTTGGCTGGTAAAGTTAAATTGTGTACCATCCCAAGTATTGTATCCAGCAGATGCGTTCATGCACACTTGTTTTAATTGATTATTTCCTATATTTTGTCATACTACCATCTCATATACTACCTTAATTAGGAAAAATGCTGGCTACGATACAATCAAGATATTGATTAGTTTTTTTTCTAATGAAGTATATTCAAAAAAAGATTATGTTATAATATTCTTTGGAGGAATTCATATGGATAGTTTTTTTGGTGAATTGTTTGAAATTGTGAAGAGACAAGTCGATACGGAAAAAATGAATGGACTACTGCCAAAGGTGTATCATGAGCTTGATATTTTGGTACAGTACGAAAACATTTCGGAATTGAATGAAATTTACAACTTCGTAATAAAAGAGAATCCAATTAAAACCAGTGATAGCATCTATAATGATATCTATTATTTGCAGTTGCAAAAACAAATCCTAAAACATCTATTTCAATTAAAAGATTATACCATTTTAAATGAAATTATCGATGAATGGATTTCCGGTGGAATCGAAGACGATTTGGAACTCTACATGCAAACTTGGGAAGATAGTGTTCCAATTTATAATTACTTTAGAGATCGTATAGAACAAACATTCACTGCCAAACCAAAAAAGAAACCTGTTGTTAAAAAAACAATTCAAAAAGACACACCAAAACCTATCAAAAAAGAAGCGAAGGTTCAGGAAAAAACAGAAGTCAAAGCAAAACCAGAAGAAACTACTTCTACTCCTGTAGTTAAGAAGGATAAAGCATCTTTGAAACCGATCAAAAAAGAAATTGTCACCAAACCTATAGAAACCAAAACACCAATCAAAAAAGAAAAACCAGTGGAATATAAGAAACCATATACACCAAAGAAACAAGCAGAATCTTGGCCAACTTACGTTGCGCCAAGAGCTTATACTCCTCCAAAAGAACCCGTCAAAGAAGCACCGAAACCGGTTGAAAAACCAAAACAACCAGTGGAAGTTACTCCTGAAAAACTAGAATTAATGAATCTTGTAAACATTATGACAATGAAATACGGTTTTGTCGTTAACAAAGAAAAACTAAAGAGTCTTCATAGTCCAAAACCAACATTCTTTTTAATTGTGTTAGACTTTGTGGAGAGTCAAGTTCAAAAACCTGTATTCTTCTTTGATATATTTCAATTACTGGAACATTACAGTTATCCTGATTTGATTCAATATATCATATCGAGATCCATCCTGTTTCGAAAGCTGGCATCGCTCCACATCGGTTTGGTACAAGAACCAGAAATAAAGTCCAAACAAAAGCTTTTAGATCTATTAAAAGAGAACGATACCGATTACATCGTGCAATCAAGGAAAGAATTAGAACTGAAATTGTTTATTGATAATTTAGAATTGAATGATGAAATCGTTTCTATGATGAAAAGTCATGCGGAATCTGCTTCTATCAAAGCTCCTTTGATGGCAGATGCTCTTGATGTATCCAGTCATATTCATTATTTCAAAAATAACATCATATCAAAAATTGAACCGGTAGTTGATGAATCAAATCCAGCTCACTTGTATTGGTCTATGATACTCGCTGCTTGTCTAGGAATCTATGTCAAAAGAGATACCGTATATGAATTCATTGATTTGATGGATTATATTTCGAAGTCGGCTATATTATTGATAGATAAAATCAATGATACACACCTACAAATCTATGTTAGAGACCTTGCAAAGACCTATATAAGAGCAATCTATAAAAATGGTTCCTTGTCTGAACACTATGAAGAATGGTGG
>CAZUQS010000149.1:0-4049 GCA_964622615.1 uncultured Candidatus Izemoplasmatales bacterium
ATATAGATTAGGCATAAAATGCATTTCAATTTTTATTAGTCCATCCCCAGAACAATGTTCACATCTGCCGCCCTTCACATTAAATGAAAATCTTCCTTTTTTATAGCCCCTAAGTTTCGATTCCTTTGTTTGAGCAAATATATTTCTTATTTCATCAAAAACTCCAGTATAAGTTGCTGGATTTGATCTAGGCGTTCTTCCAATAGGAGATTGATTAATATCTATAATTTTATCAAAATTTTCATAATTGAGGATTTCTTTACATTTTCCAGCTACTTCTTTTCTTTTCGTAATTTTATTAACTAAATTCTTATACAAAACTTCATTTACAAGAGACGATTTTCCAGAACCGGAAACACCTGTAACAACTGTGAAGCAGCCTATAGGAAAAGACACATCTAATTGTTTAAGGTTATTTTCTATTGCGCCTATAACTTTTAAATATCCTCTTTTGTGCTCTCTTCTTATTTCCGGAACATCAATTTTTTCTTCTCCGCGAAGATATTTACCTGTGATAGAATTTTTGTCTTTTAATATTTCTGCTGGTGTTCCTACAAATACTACTTCTCCACCTTCAACTCCAGCACCTGGTCCGATATCTACAATCAAATCACTTGATTCAATCATTTCTATATCATGTTCTACAACTATCATTGTATTCCCTAAATCTCTCATACCTTTTAGAGTTTCAATAAGTCTCTTATTATCTCTTTGATGCAAACCAATTGATGGTTCATCAAGAACATACAAGACCCCGGTTAGTCTTGAACCAATTTGAGTAGCTAATCGGATCCTTTGTGATTCGCCTCCGGATAATGTAGATGATGTTCTTGATAAGGATAAGTAGTCTAATCCAACATTAATTAGAAAATCGAGTCGTTCTTTGACCTCTTTAATTATTGGTCTAGCAATTTCATAGTCTTTTTCACTTAACTGAAGATTATCTATGAATTCCTTCAGATGTAAGATGCTTAATTCCGTAAATTCGTAGATGTTTTTCCCGCCTACGAATACTGATAAAGCTTCTTCATTTAACTTCTTCCCTTTGCATGTTTCACAAGGAGTATCATTCATCATCTTTTCAATCCAGTCTCTTACTGCTTTTGAAGTGGTTGTTAAATATCGTCTTTCTAAACTATTTATGACCCCTTCAAACGGACGACTTGCTTGATGAAACATATTCCCAGCTTTAGAGATATATTTAAAATTAACTGACTCTTTCGAGCCGTTAAGTAAAATTGATTTTTCTTCTTTCTTTAAATCCTGATATGGAATGGAAACGTCTATATTATGAGCTTTCGCAGTTTGTTCAATTTGTTGATAATACAGTGAATCAACTCCGGTATATTTTCGAAAAGCCCCGTTTTGAATAGATAATTCTTGATCCGGAATCAATAAATTTACATCAACTTTTCGATTAAATCCCAACCCCGAACAAGTCTTACATGCTCCATAAGGTGCGTTAAATGAAAATAATCTTGGCTCTAATTCTGGAATTGTAAAACCGCAGATTGGACAAGAGAAGTTTTCTGAGAATAGCACGTTTTTATTTTTTACTGAGATTCTTACTAAACCATTTCCGAGTCTAGCAGCAGTTTCTAAGGAGTCATATATCCTTGAAGTGATTGATTCTTTAACAACGATTCTATCAATGACAACATCGATATCGTATCTCTTATTTTTGTTTAATTTGATGTCTTGATCAAGTTCAAAGTCTTCAGAATTGATTTTAATGCGAGTGTACCCATCTTTTCTCAAAGACTCTATAATTTTTTCATGAGCACCTTTTTTTCCTCTTACAACTGGTGCTAAAATAACAAGTTTTTCACCATCATACTCAAGAATTTTACTAGTCATTTCTTGAATGGTTTGTGATTTAATTTCCGTTCCGTGAACAGGACAAATAGGCTTTCCAATTCTCGCATACATCAACCGAACATAATCATATATTTCCGTTATTGTTCCTACAGTCGATCTAGGATTATGAGATGTAGTTTTTTGATCAATTGATATTGCTGGTGATAACCCTTCGATTGAATCAACATCCGGTTTTTCCATATTACCTAAAAATTGTCTTGCATATGCACTTAGAGACTCTACGTAACGTCTTCTACCTTCTTCGTATATTGTATCAAATGCTAAACTGGTCTTTCCCGAACCGGAAAGACCTGTCATAACAATTAATTGATTTTTTTTAAATGTAAGATCTAAAGACTTAAGATTATTTTCTCTTGCGCCTTTAATAATTATATAATCGCCCACTGTACCACCTGCTATTTAGTAATGCCCTCAAATTCTTTTTCTGTAATAATTTTAATTCCCAAATCCAAACCTTTTTGGTATTTTGAACCCGGACCGTCACCTAACAAAATGTAATCCGTATTCTTTGATACGGAAGACGAAACATTCCCACCCATATTCTCTATGAGAACTTTTGCTTCGCTTCTAGAGAAATCCGTTAATGTACCGGTTAATACTACAGTTTTATTGGTAAAAAACGTTTCTTCGCTTGTTTTGGAAGAAATATATGTCATATTCAATCCGTTTTTTGATAATCTTTCAATTAATATTTGGTTGACTTGGTTACTAAAATATTCTACCACAGAACTTGCAATTGCCTGTCCGATATCATTTATTTCTAACAAATCATCCACGTTCGCTTGATAAAAATTATCTATATTTTTTATTTTTTCTGCAAGTATTTTTGACACCTTACTACCTACATGTCGTACTCCAAGACCAAAAATGAGTTTATCTAAATTATTTCTTTTACTGTCTTCTATAGCCTTCAAAAGGTTATTGACACTTTTCTCCCCGAATCTCTCTTTTTGAATTAACTTATCGTATTGACTCGTTAACTCAAAAATATCTGCTATATTACTGATATATCCATCATTATATAATTCGGTTAATATGCTTTCTCCTAATCCATCAACATTATAAGCTTCTCTTGAAGCAAAATGAATTAATCCCTCTAAATGTTTTGCATCACAATCAGGGTTTAAACAATAGTAATCCGCTTCTCCTTCTTTTCGTTCCAAGACTGAGTCGCACTTCGGACAATGTTCAATCATTTTAAATGGAATTTCCGAACCCATCCTTTTGCTTGATACAACTCTCAAGACTTCTGGAATTATTTCACCTGCTTTGCGCACCATAACATGATCATTAATATGAATGTCTCTATCGTTAATGAAATCTTCATTGTGCAACGTAGCTCGAGAAACTAATGATCCAGATATCATAATAGGTTCCAATTCAGCAACTGGTTTTACAACCCCAGTTCTACCTATTTGAAAACGAATATCACGTAAAATTGTTTCGACTTCCAACGCTTTGAATTTGTATGCTATTGCCCATTTAGGAAACTTTGATGTGTAACCGATTGTTTCATATAAATCAAATTCATTTATTTTTAAAACTACCCCATCAATTTCATAAGGTAACTCCAACCTGTATTCTTCAACTTCCTTAATAAATTGAATCACTTGTTGAATGTCTTCACACTCTCTAGTGTATCGATTCACTTTGAATCCTTGCTCTTTTAAAAACATTAATGATTGATAATGATTATTCAATCCGTTATTAACAATCAAATAGTGCATAAACGCATCTAATTTACGTTCTGAAACGACTTTAGGGTCTAGTTGTCTCATAGTCCCTGCAGCTGCATTTCTAGGATTTTTAAACAAATCTAGTTCTTTTAAAGCTCTATTCTCATTTAGGTTATCAAAATTCTTTTTCGATATAAAGATTTCTCCTCTTACTTCTAAATCGTTTAAATAATCTATTTTCAAAGGAATTGACCGGATTGTTTTTACATTTTCGGTAATATCCTCACCAACAATTCCATCTCCTCTTGTTGCCGCTTGCTCTAAGAACCCATTTTTGTATTTCAATGATACCGATAATCCATCAATCTTTAAATCAGCCGTATATGTATAGTTCTTGACAACTTTGCATATTTTCTTATCAAATTCAATTACATCCTCTTCATTGAAAAGATTACCTAAAGAAAGCATGTTTTTTTCATGCGTAATTTTCTTAAA
>CAZUQS010000150.1:0-4025 GCA_964622615.1 uncultured Candidatus Izemoplasmatales bacterium
AAGTTCTGTGATGAAATAATTGTAATCGATAACGGAGAAATTGTTGAACAAGGCCATCACAATATTCTGGTCAAAGATGCAGGATTATATTCTCAAATGTGGAGTGCTCAAGCTAAATATTATTTAGAAAGTTAAAAGAGTATAATTTTTGAGTGCACAGTTCAAACTGTGTGATATGAGAATTAGCATTCTATCAAAAACTTTAGATGGAGAGTTTCTATACTCTACCCAACATAATGAAATTAGCCTAAACAAACAATTCTCACAACCGAGACTTTTGTAGTATTCACGTACTACATATACTCTCGGTTTTTTGTTTGGGAAAACACAAATATATAGAATATAAATTATAATTATAATTGATGAGAAACTTGTAGTTTGTCTAAGTTTTGAATATTTTGTATTTTTAATAACCTATCAATGGTATAATGTGAACTCAAGAATTTACAAAGTAAAGTCTAACGAAAATAAATAAATAATAGTCATTACGGTGTGAAATAACATAACTAGGGGGTACTTAATTGTGAGATATATGAGATTTCTAAAAATCAGTATTATTATTGTTTTTTGTTTTGTACTTTTTGCAATAACAAACGTACTTGTTGTTTCCGCCACAGCAGGAGAAGAACGCTCTGTATATCTCAGTGCTACAGAATACGACTATCCACCTTTCTCTGTTACGGATAGTGGTAAAGCAGACGGATTTTCTGTTGAATTATTAAAAGCAGTAGCGGAAGAAATGGGAATTGTTGTTACATTTGAAATTAATCAATGGACTATTTTGAAACAAGAATTAGCTGATGGGGTATTAGATATACTACCATTAGTAGGATATACTGAAGAACGAGATTTGGTATATGATTTTACAGTTCCATATATTGTGATGAGAGGTAATATATTTGTTCGAGTTGGAGATAATTCAATCTTGTCAGAAGAAGATTTATTTGGTAAAGAGATTCTAGTTCTTGACGGAGACAATTCACAAGAATGGGCTTGGTCAATTGGATTAGTTCATGAATTGACTGCAACGGCTACGTATCTTGAAGCCTTTCAACTTCTAGCAACAGGTCAATATGATGCTGTGTTAGCTCAGGGGCTAGTAGGACAAAAGCTGATTGACGACAATGATCTTGATAATGTTGAACCAGTATACATTTATGCAGATGATGGAATTACCAGACAAAAACTGAATCTGGACGGCTATGAACAGAAATTCTGTTTCGCTGTTGTTGAAGATGATGACGAATTGCTATCGATATTGAATGAAGGATTATCAATTGTTTCTCAAAATGGTACTTTTGATGAACTATACACAAAATGGTTTCCATTCTTAATTGAAGAACCTAAGTTATCAGTACTCGATATTATGTTATATGTCGGAATTTCCTTAGTACCAATTGTAATCTTGTTGTTAGTTGGATACACCCATGCTGTTCGCAAAACAATTAAAAATAAAACTCGAGAAATTGAAAATAATAATCGACGTAATGAAGTTATTGTAAAAGCATTTCAACAAGACTTCGAATCCGATTTACAACGATTTAGATTCGTACTCAACGAAATATTAGTTGTTAGTGATAGTATCGGTGGGTTTATGTTCTCAAGAGATAGTAATGGTGTCGTCACAATCAGGGCTAGCTATTCAAACGACAAATCGATGAAATGCGATGATGCATTCTTGATGGCTTTAATTGAAGAAAATGAGATTATCCAAAAATTGGTTGGTGATGGAGAACCAATACTATCAAATAATTATGTTTCTGACCTAAATTCAGCTTTAACGATATGCAATCAAGAAGTGAAGCGTTTGATGGCTATTTCCGTTTTGGGAATTGAACAAACACACATCGTTGTATTGCTGAACAAAGGAGAGGAATACACAAGAGATAACATCAATCAAACCTCAATTTTACTGACTGGTTTATGGACAATGTTGGAGCGTGCTGATCAATTAAATAAAGTAAAATATATGAGCTTTTATGATAGCCTTACTACGTTATATAACAGACGTTTCTTTGAAGAAGAAATCATTCGTTTGGACAACGATCAAAACCTTCCTATTACAATCATTATGGGAGATGTTAACGGATTGAAACTAATCAATGATGCATTCGGACACAGTGCCGGGGATATTTTGTTAGTAACAATAGCACAAATCATCAAACGAAATATCAGAGAGAATGATATAGCAGCTAGATGGGGTGGCGATGAATTTGCAATCATTTTACCAAATTCGGATATTGCAGCTGCGGAAAAATTAATTGAACGAATCCATAAGGAAACTCAAAAAGCAAGTTTTAAATATGGGGTTGCTTCCATTTCATTTGGACTCGACACAAAATCAAAAAAAGATGATTTACTCAGCGATGTGTTTTTAAATGCCGAAGAAATGATGTATCATAACAAAATAGAAGCTGTTGAAAGTGTGCGCGGAGAAACCATTAAGACAATTATGAATACCTTGTTTGAAAAAAGCATTTCCATTAGAGAACACTCGGAACGTGTATCTCAGGTTGCTGTTTCAATCGCTACTTGTATGGGGTTGTCCAAAACAAAAATCAATGATATTAAAACTATTGGGATGGTTCATGACATCGGTAAAATTGTGATCGATTTGAATATTCTTGATAAGCCTGGATTTCTGACCATACAAGAACGTGAAATCATCAATCAGCATCCATCATCTGGAAGTCGAATGTTGAGTTCATCACGTGAGTATTCAAGACTAGTACCGGGTGTGTTGCATCATCATGAACGAATTGATGGCAAGGGATATCCGAACGGCCTTATCGGAGATGAGATTCCACTGGAGTCAAGAATTATTGCAGTTGCAGATTCGTTTGATGCAATGACTGCGACACGTCCTTATCGTGTGACACCACTTACGATTAAAGAAGCTGCACAAGAAATATTAGATAATAAAGGCACACAATTTGATGAAGAAATTGCAGAAGTCTTTGTTCGGAAAGTTCTAAAAATAATTGAATAAGAATAAATTAGAACACCACCTGTATTTTTACAAGTGGTGTTTTTTTGTTTTACAGTAAGCAAACCAGGATTTTGCATGAAAATGTCAATATTTAGATATGTTATAATAGATGGTGAAGAAAGGGTGATTAAGATGAAATTATCAGGTAGAACACCATTACTTAGGGCAATCAACCTAGAAAAGAAGTTAAAAATTAAGAAAATCTATATCAAGTTAGAAGGAGCGAATCCGACTCATCATAAAAATGCTCGAATCGCAGAAGTGTTATGTAAAGATGCTGCTGCACATAAGAAGACTACCATTTTAGTAGATGGAACTAATGCATACATTAGAGCGATTGAATATTTTGCTCAAGAGAATGATTTGAAGATAATTATTCCAAGGTTCAGCCACGAAACTTGGAAGACATATCGTTTTGATCCGAGTTCTATATTAGATGCAAGAAAACAAAATAAGCTTAAAAAAATGGATTACTTACAACTCTTAGCAAAGGTTAATAACTATTATCTTGCTGTTGAAGGGTATACGAATATGAATATCTCTTTAATGGCACTAGAAGAATTAACGAAAGAAATTATTGCGAAAAGAGAGACTATTGATACAATAAACACACAGTTTAGTCATGGGTATACCTTGACTAGCATGTACAATGTATTTTTAAGAGAGTGGATTGAAAAAGAGAAATCTTTTCCTAAGATATATTGTGGTATAAATTCTCAAAATGAATTGAAAACAGAGTCACTTGGACATGATATTATTTCCTATATACAAACAAATAAAAGTTTGCTTGATTCTTCTAAAATAGCATTACAGGAGAGTTATGGAAAAATCATTACTGTATCTGAAGAGGAATTAAAGGAAGCGAAAAAATTATTGCGCTATGTTGAACAGATTAAAGTATCCACTGAAAATGCATATCCATTAGCCGCTTTCTTGTCACAAGTTAAAGCTGGGGATGTAGAAAACGGGACACATATTATCATCTTAGATGATGCAAGAAGCCGCATGGATATCGAACAAATAACAGACTTTCAAC
>CAZUQS010000151.1:0-4024 GCA_964622615.1 uncultured Candidatus Izemoplasmatales bacterium
ACCTGTAGTTCTTAAAAATCTTCTCAGATTCTTAATTCTTTACAGGCCCTTTTTTTATTATTTCTTTCATTTAATATATTGATGTATTAAATTAAAATTCCTAGAATACAATAAGACTTCCTATCCTAAATCCAAATCAATAGCGGAAATTCCTTTAATTTCTTTCTCAAAGAACGACATTGCATTTCTAAGATTTTTTTTATGATATGGATAAACTTTGGTATGATTCAATTGAATAATTTGATTCAAATTTTGCCAGTGTTTATACCCAATGTTTTTTAAATCTTTATGCTTGTTACTTAAAATAAAGTAAATGAATTCTCTTCCTTTATAGCGGTGAGTTTTCTTTTTACTTCTTCCATATATTTCTAATAAATTTTTTAGATCTTTTGCGGTTCCAACCAAATCTTCAACTTCAAATCTTTTTTCCATGATTGAAACAGAAACTCTGTGTGACTCTTCATTTATGTCCACAGTTCTTGTTGTCTTCTTCTTGAACCACTCTTTTATTTTACTAGTAAATGCCATTTTCTATTATGTCCCTTCTGTCAAACAAATATCTATTTAAGTGACTTGTATATATATCATAGTACTCTTGAATTGATTTTTCAATATGTTTCTGTAAAAACACACATATTTTGCATATATTAATCAATTTTTTTTCTTATACTGATGAAATTTAAATTATCATACATATTATATCATATGTATAATTCAATACAACATAAAGAAAAAAACACTTCAAATAAAATTTAAAGTGTTTTTAAAATTATAGCTTGAAGAATCCACAAAAAATATTATTCGTATGGAGTAAAGTCGATATCTTCAAATAATGGATCGTTTTTATCTTTGTATCCTGTTGCGAAAATTGTATCATAAGTTAATTGTTTGTTGGTAGCAAGTAATGTATCAATTGGTGAGTAAGCTGTTTTAGCTCCATCAATTGAAGGACCACTAGTTACACCAGTCAAACCATCTTTACCATCAACGATGTTTTTAGCGATTTTAACTGAATCAGCAACTAATTTAGACACGTCTTTAAATACTGTCATTGTTTGAGTTCCCTTACCAGATACTACATCTCCCATTAAACTTGCTAACGTAACGTTAGAAGCATCTTGTCCAGTTGTAAAATATTTGTTATAAGGATTTGTCATAAGAGCAAATTCTTGTCTGATTGCAGCAGAAGTATCATCATTTGGTGCTAGTACGAAAATAGCATCGTCAGATTTATCTGCAGAACCAAGGTTTGCAACAACTGCTGCAGCTTTTGTACCAGCTACTTCAGGATCCCAGTCAGTATCTACCGGTAACATTGCAGCTTGTAAAGCAGTTTTAGCAGCATCATTAAATGTAGCTTCTGTGTATAGTGCTAAAGAACTAAATGTATCATTAACATTGATAATATTAAAAATGTTTAATACAGGTTGTAATTCTTCCATAGCTCCACCAAAGAAGTATGTTGCATTTGGCCAGTCAATAACGCGACCTGCAAAAATTGCTAAATCACATTTGTTAGTTGCAGTACAGCCTTCAGCAACAGCTTGAGTTTTTAAATGTAGACCCATTGCTTTACCAACATTCCAGCTATTAAAAGTAGTATAATAGTCTGCATGATCATCAGCAGATTTAGCCATACGGTCATGTGCAATAAGTTCTACTTTTGCATCATGAGCAGCTTGAACAGCACCCGCTCCTGAACCTTCAGCGGTGAGGATAATAACATCAACACCTAAAGTAATTAAAGCTTCAACATTTGATTTTTCCTTAGCTTCATCACCATCTGAGAATAAAATTAAGTATTCGTAACCAGCGCCTAAAAGATCCAATTCTTTGATGAAAAATGCTCCATCTTGATTTGCCCATCTTTCTTCAGCTGCATCCGGTAATACTACCCCGATTTTGACTGTGCTTGAGTTACCACATGATGCTAATGTAACAACAAGCATTGTTAATAGAACTAAACTAATAAATTTTTTCATTTTCTATCTCCTTTTTATTTTTATTATAAGTACAATACGTGTACTAGTCCCCTATAGTTGTTAAATCTGTGTAATCTTCTTCTTTTGCTTCGCGAATTTTGTCGCGTAATTTATTTAATGTTCCTTGTGCATTTGTGAGTTTATACTCATATTCTAAAATATCTTCTTTGTTTAGTTTGTTTGCATGATTTAATTCTTTTTTTGCTAAACTGAATTCCTTCTTCGCCGTTTTTAAATCATCACGGAATCGATGTTTTGCAAAATGAATTCCTACTAAATCAATCGGTCTAACGTTTCTTGTATAAATATCAAATACAACAGCTAACAACAGAACAGATCCTAAAATAATTGGTTCCATATTTGCCTCAATACCTGATAATGCCATACCATTTTTTAGTGACATAATTACAACTGCTCCAATAACTGCATTTACTACTTTTCCAATTCCACCACTGAAACTAGCTCCACCAATCGCTGCTGCAGCAATTGCGTATAATTCCCAAAATGGCCCATGGTTAGGCGATGTGTTTTGAAGTCTTGAAGCATACATCACACCAGAAATCAGGGCTAAAATACCCATTGAAACGAATACAAACATTGTAATTTTATAAACACTAATTCCCGATAATTCCGCCGCCTCAGGATTTCCTCCCACTGCATATATTCTTCGTCCAAGTGTTGTTTTTGTTGTCATAAAATGATAGACCACCACAACCACAACAGTAATTAATAATAAATATGAAATTCCTTTATTTGAAGCAAATGTATAAGTTAAATACCCTAAAATTCCTGACATAAAAATCATTTTTGTTACAAATAATTCAATTTTTTCATTAGGAATCTTAAGCTTATTATTTTTCCTTCTTGACATAATTCCCGTAAGAACCAGAGCCAATAATGCAACCACTCCAACACTCACAGTGATAATATCAAAACCACCAACCTCAACTGTAGGTAGATAACCAATACCGACTTTTTCAAAGAATACGTTTGTTGTAGGAATATATCTAGTATTTGTTCTAAGTAATAACAATCCTTTAAATATAAACATACCAGCTAGTGTAACAACGAATGCTGGAACTTGTATTTTTGCTACAAAATATCCTTTAATAATACCAACAATGATAGTTATAACCAAAGCGCCTAGAATTGCTACGAGTACAGTTTGACCATTGTTTTCAACAGCAACAACAACCCAAGCCCCCATAAATGCTCCTATATATCCAACTGACAAGTCAATATGTCTTGTAACAATAATCAGTGTCATACCAACAGCAAGTACTGCAACATACGCTGTTTGGTTTAATAGATTTGTAAAATTAATTGGTGCTAAAAATATCCAATTAGTCATGAATCCAAATGTAACAAAAATTACTGTTAATGCTATATACATACCATAATCACGTATGTTTGTTCTAAACATAGAAATTAAAGTTAAGAAATATTTATGAATTTTCCATATAATATTTTGGAAAAATCCAACTTTTTTATTTTCTTCCATCCCAATCCTCCTATAAGGTTGCGCTTTGCATAATTTTTTCTGAGGTCGCATCTTTTATGTCAAATTCAGCGGTTTGAACACCTTCCGCAATAACATAAATACGATCACACATACCTAATATTTCAGGCAATTCAGAAGAGATAATAAGAATACTCATTCCTTGAGCAACTAAATCATTAATTATTGTGTAAATTTCATATTTAGCTCCAACATCAATACCTCGAGTTGGTTCATCCAAAATCAATATTTTCGGATCCGAAAACAACCATTTACCTACTTGAACCTTTTGTTGATTTCCCCCACTTAGGTTTCCTACTTGCTGAAATATTGATGGAGTTTTAATATCTATGTCTTTAACATATTTTTCAGCATATTGATTCTGTTTTGAAAAATTTAATATACTGAATCTTGATATCTTTTTTAAATTTGCTACTGTAATATTTTGACTTACTGTTTCTAATAAAATTAATCCATCTTTCTTTCTATCTTCTGACACATATGCAATCCCTTTATTTATAGCATTTTTTGGTGTTCTTAAGTT
>CAZUQS010000152.1:0-3993 GCA_964622615.1 uncultured Candidatus Izemoplasmatales bacterium
TTTGACTGATGTCGTTAATCTTAATCCACGAATACGTAATATCTCTTGCATTTTCTACAGGCTGTGTTATTAGTTGTGGTTCCGTTACAAAGAAGGAATCGTCATTTGATAGAACAATACCACGGCGGTAAGCATTATAATCGACTGACATAACGAAGTTGCCTGAGCTTTGACCGTAATAACTGACAATTGCAAATAACACTGTTAAGAATCCTGAAATCATAAAACCTATAGAGATTAACTTTTTTTTACGAGCCATTTTACTAGGAGATATGATCTGTGAGATTGTCATTTGCATTCACTTCCCTTCTCTATACAACCATTATAGCCATCAAATTTTTCTATTTTATTACACAATCATTAAGTTTTTGTTAATTAATTCGCTTAATTTTTGTGCAAAAAAAAATATCCCTATAAGGGATACTTCATATCTGAAAAAAATATACAATAAATTTTTGCTTTTTTTACTTGACTTTCATGAAATCTAGAATATTTCGATAAAGTCTTACACCATTAATGAGTACCTTTTCATCAAAATTGAAGTGACAACTGTGGAGTGGATGCACGTAATCTAGTTCATCGTTTTTAGTACCTAACATCACAAATAGACCCGGAATCTTTTTTTGATAGAAAGCAAAGTCTTCTGCAAACATCATTGGTTTAAGGATTTGATATTGATGATCTTTCAAATTTTCTTTAAGTTTAGAAAATAAAAGATGGTCATTTATCACTGGTGGATAGTAATCCATGATGTCATTATCAACCTTGACATCAAAAATTGTTTCTATTCCTTTATCTATTTTTCTCATTTGATTTTTCAAGTTTTCATACGTGGTTTCATTAAAGCTTCTTATTGTTCCTGAAATCTTAACCTCATTTGCAATAATATTGCGAGCCTCACCACCATGAATAGTCCCTACTGTGATAACAGCTGAATCAAGTGGATCTATTCGTCTACTAATAATCTTGTGATAAAGATTAATCAATTCAGAAGCTGCTAAAATAGCATCATGTCCAAAATGTGGTTGAGCTGCATGTGCAGATTTACCCTTGATAACTAAATTAAATTCACCATTTTGAGCAAGCATCGGACCATCAACTAAACCATAGAGCCCCTCTTCAAGACCTGGATATAGATGGATCCCAAAAATATGCTTGATATTGTATTTTTCAAAAATACCTTCATCAACAATTACTTTAGCTCCTCCAGGACCTTCTTCTGCAGGTTGAAAAATGAAAACGACAGTTTTGTTTAAGTTTTCAAGTTTTGAGACGTATTCAGCAAATCCTAAAAGCATAGACATATGTCCATCGTGCCCGCACGCATGCATCTTATTAGGATGTTTTGATTGAAAAAGGGCACCAGTTTGTTCAAAAACTGGAAGTGCGTCCATATCAGAACGAAAGGCTATCGCATCTTCACTTCTTCCTTTTTTAATGGCAATGAGTCCTGTCTTAGCAACACTTTCAGTAACGTATCCCATACCTTGAAGTTCTTTCTTAATATACGCGCTCGTTAGAAAAAGATCAAATGCCAACTCCGGAATTTGATGTAAATCACGGCGATATTTTTTAAGTTTCTCTTGATTCATCCTGTTCTCCTTAGATTCTAGTTTTGTTCATGATTTAGCAATTTAATTTTTAAATCGATATGCTCCGGACCAGAATAACCTCTCATACTACCGTCTTTACCAATGACTCGATGACAAGGTACGACAATACCTATTGGGTTTCTTTTACAAGCTTGTCCGACAGCTCTAATAGCTTTAGGACGTCCAATTTGATTGGCAATCTCTTGATATGATCTGGTCTCACCATAAGGTATAGATGATAAAGCATGCCATACTTCCTGTTGAAATAAAGTGCCTCGATTAAATATGATTGGTAAGTCAAATTTTTGTAAATCATGTTTAAAGTACTTTTCAAGTTGTTTCTGGATCTCTTCAATTAGAGAACTTTCATCAGTTTTAATACCCAAATCATCAATCATCATATCTGTAATTTTCTCGTCTTCTATTTTAAAATAAATCATGCCTAAAGGACTAAAATATTTTCCTATCATCTTTTTTCCTCTAATCTAATATTGTGAGTGCTATTTAACGGCTATTATTTCCCTTGCTTTCATGAAAAATTCGATCGATCAATATGATCAAAGCAACTAAAAATTGAGATTTCGATTCATTTTGTATTGCGATTTCATAAGAATCACCCCATGAAACCCATTTTTTGGTGACACTAGCAACTTCTTTTTCATCCTCAAAGAGCGTGAAATTATGACCGAAATAATCACCATCAATCATGTAATTACCAAAATCACTTTCAATTTCAACTTTTGGTCTAAAAGAAAACCGTCTTTTAATAACAGCAACTTGTTTTTCAGTTGAGTCATAAAGATAATAAACAGGTAAAAAACTGATTATTCTTTTTCTGAAATGATAGATTGCTTGATCTGTTGCATCTTCAATCATCTTCATTTTTCTTGAAAGTGAAAATAGTTTACCTTCACAGTGAAAAACTACATTTTGTTCTTCATCAAAAATCTTGTAGCGATCTCTAAAAGAAAATACTTTTTGTTTCATGTAAAAATGTTTCATACAATCCTCCGTAATTTTTATATTTATAACACCTAATATCTATCAAAACTCAATATCCTTTTCTTGATTTTTATCAAAATATTTTAATCTTTTTCCTAAGTTATTTAGTTCTTGTCTTAGAACTTTTGGTAATTTTGTTCCAATTGTGTGATAATATTCTCTAATTGATTCAACCTCGTGTAGCCATCCATCAACATCAATACTTAAGAGTTCTTCCATCTCACTTGAACTCATATCAAGTCCAGTTAAATCAATACTATCTTTTGTTGGTACATATCCTATTGGTGTCAATTCAGCTTGAACTGCTCCATTACAACGATCAAAAATCCATTTTAAAACTCTAGAGTTTTCACCAAATCCTGGCCATATGAAATTTCCTTCATCATCTTTTCTAAACCAATTGACATAAAATATTTTGGGTAATAATGCATAATTTGATTTTTTCCCCATTTTAAGCCAGTGATTTAGGTAATCACCTACATGATACCCTATGAAGGGTAACATCGCAAATGGATCTCTCCTGACTTGACCTATTTTATTAGACATCGCTGCAGCTGTCATTTCTGATCCCATCATAGAGCCCATAAATACACCATGTTTCCACCCGAGGCTTTCATGAACCAATGGAATGGTATTTGGTCTTCGTCCACCAACTAAAATTGCAGATACTTCAACACCTTCTGGACTATTCCATTCATCTGCTAGAACAGGGCATTGTTTAGTAGATACGGTAAAGCGAGAATTAGGGTGAGCTGCTGGTGTTGACATATCAGATGTCCAATTTTGTTTTTTCCAGTTCATCAAGTGATTTGGAATCTCTCCATCAATACCTTCCCACCAAACATCGTTATCATCGGTTATCGCAACATTTGTAAATATCGCATTTTTTTCAATAGCTTTCATTGCATTATAATTTGATTTATATGAAGTTCCCTTAGCTACTCCAAAGAATCCAGCTTCAGGATTGATCGCATATAATTTACCATTTTCTTTCATCCATATCCACGCAATATCATCACCAACAGTTTCAACCTTCCATCCTGGAAGTGTTGGAATAAGCATCGATAAATTAGTTTTTCCACAAGCGCTTGGAAAAGCACCTAAGATAAACTTAACATCTCCATGGGGATTTGTTAATTTTAAGATGAGCATATGTTCTGCCATCCACATTTCATCTTTAGCAATTGCTGATGCAATCCTTAATGCTAAACATTTCTTTCCTAACAAAGCATTTCCACCATAACCCGAGCCATAAGACCAAATCAATCTTTCCTCAGGAAAATGGGCAATATATTTATAATCAACAGGTGTTGATGGCCACTCAAGATCTTCTTGTCCTTCTTCTATAGAATTAGCTAATTTTTCTTCTGACTTAAAAATATCTTGTACTCCAATTAAT
>CAZUQS010000153.1:0-3982 GCA_964622615.1 uncultured Candidatus Izemoplasmatales bacterium
GGTCACTGTGTGCTATTTCAGCTACATCTTTAGCCCAATTATTCATAATGGTAGTTTCAGTCGAATCTGTGAAATATACATCTGGAAGTGTCCCTTGAGCAGCTCTAGCTCCTAAAAATTCATTCCAGTTTTGATCGATTTCAGAGGTTCCTGAAGAATCGGTTACCTTCGGCCTTTCAATGATATTAACGGTAATCCAAGGATACTTCACCATAAAAGAATCAATCATCATTCGATCTAGATTTATGGATTCTTCAGTACCTAGATTCCATGCCGCATAGGTAATCGTAACAGGATCTTGATTTTGAGTAGTTGTAGCGGCTGTAGTACCAGTTCCAGCTGTTGTCGTAATTCCAGCAGTCGTTGCTGCAGTGGTTCCTGTTCCAGCTGTTGTCGCAACTGTAGTCCCAGCGTTTGTTCCAGCTGTTGTTCCAACTGTCGTTGCCACTGTAGTCGTTTCATTACAACCAATTAATACAAATCCAAGCAGTGCAATACATATTAAACTGATAAATTTCTTCATAATAAAATCTCCTTTTTTAAATGGTAACCATGATGACATGGTCTTTATGATCTTGAAAATCTGGTATAATATTTGTTTTTTGGAGTACATTATCTACTAAAATGCCTTTATCGTTTCCTCTAGTAATAGAGAAATGATAGGTTGCATTTCTAAACTTGCGTTGGTAGGTAACATTATTCCAAGCTAGTGGTAAGTTCGGTGTAATTGATAATCCTGCAAATGTTGCTTTAACGCCAATAATATCTTGGACTGCAACCCTGTGTAGCCATTGAGCAGAACCGGTATACCAACTCCAACCACCTCTACCATACATTGGTGAGATTGGTCCATCGGAGTTTCCACACGTTACATAAGGTTCCGCTAAATACACATCTGGGTCTTTCATTCTATTTGGTGGACAGATTCCAGAATATGCTTTATATGCTAGTTCCGGATACCCAGCTTTTGCAAAAGCAGTGACTGCCCAAGTTGCTGCGTGGGTATACACGCCACCATTTTCACGTAATCCAGGAGCGTATCTCGTCACATAACCTACATCCGTTCTAGGTTTGGTAAATGCTGGATAATTCAATAGTGTTCCATGTTCCTTCAACAAATGCTTTTGAATGGATTCCACAACTGGTTTTATTCGCTCTTTCGGAAGTATCCCCGAGATAATTGCCCATGAGTTTGGCATTAAGAAAATCTTACCTTCCTCATTCTCATTGGAACCAAGTTTTAATCCATCGTCTGTGGTTGCTTGCATGTACCAAGCGCCATCCCAACCATATTTGTTAAAGCTTTTTTGTATTTTTATTGAGTTTTGTTCACATAGAATTGTAAAATCAATATCCTTTTTACGTTTCGATAATGTTTGAAATTGTTGTAAGACCATATATAGGAAAGAGGACATCCAGAAGGATTCACCTTTCATTTTAAATCCTACAGCACTTAACCCATCGTTCCAGTCATGACTTCCCATTAATGGAACATCACGTTCAGAAAATCTTGTCAGTGCTTTTTGAATTGCTCGTTTGGAATGCTCATACATAGTAGCTTCAGAACCATCCACAAACGGTACTACATCTTCTAAAATACTATAATCTAAAGTTTCTTCTAAATAGTAATATAGGATAAACGGCATCCATAGTAAGTCATCAGAACAATTTCCTCTTGGACCCCATCCTTGATAGGTTACAAACCAATGATAGACATCTCCTTCTTGAAATTGTTTTGATGCGTGTAATAGAAGCTGTTGTTTGGTTAACTCCGGTTTACTTTCTAAAAATATTAAAGAATCTTGTAATTGATCTCTAAATCCATACCCACCACTCGTTTGATAATAAGCAGTTTTCGCCCACAATCTACAACTGATTGCTTGATATTTTGCAAAGGTATTGGTCATAATGTCAAACGCATCATCTGGGGTGTGTACAACATCTCCAGATAATAGTTCTTCCCAAAACACTTTCACTTGTTCAAATGCTTCTTTCGCACCTGAAACAGTGGTATATTTTTTAATTAATGGATCTGGGTCTTCATACTCTTGTTCAATTCCAGGAATTTCGTTCTTTCCAAGTTTTGTAACTCCAATTGTGTAGACAATGGTTTTACTCTCATTTGGTTTTAAAACAAATTCTGTTTGAAGGGACCCGGTTGGATCTCCAAACCGTCCAAAACTATTCGACAATTTTGGTTGTTCCAATCCAGAAGGATTTCGTTCGCTATTATACATACCAATAAATTGTTCTTTATCAGTATTAAATGATTTCACAGGTTCACTGATTGCATGAAAACCTACAAAATCCCAATCCGCATTATTTTGCAGTCCATTGCGGTCTCCAAAACCCCAATTGTATTTCTTTAGTTTTATTGCTCTTAACGATTCATCATATGAAGTTTCCATAAATAATTTATGAAATTCTCGATGTTCATCCGGGTGAATTCCAGCTTCCCATTCAAAATAAGACGTTAGATCTAACTTCTTCGTTTTATTACTTTGATTGGTAACCTTAATTTCAATAATTTCCAACGGTTGATTGGGAACTACAAATAGTTTCATTTCCGATAATACATCATGTGCTTTGTATTTCAATATGGAATATCCAATACCATGTCTTACTTCAAATTCCTGATATGGTACTTGCATTGGTTGATATGTAATTGACCAAAGATCCCCTGCATCTAAATCTCTTATATAAAAATACTTACCATAATTGTCTTTAATAATATCTTGATACAATCTAGTAAGTCTGTTTTGACCTGCATTACCACGCCACGAACATCCTCCACCAGTCTGTGATACCATCAAAGAGTAATCACTATTTGATATGACATTAATCCAAGGCTTTGGTGTTCTAGGATTTGTGATAATATATTCGTTTTTTTCGTCGTTGAAATATCCGTATTTATTCTTAAGCATAGACAATCGCCTTTCTATCGAAACGTTTCGATAATCTTTATAAACAAATTATATCATAAGCTTTTTCCTTATGCAAGCGGTTTCATATTTTTATATAAAATTTGATATCGTTTAATAGGAATCTCTAATGATTATAGTACCCAATTCTTTTTTTGTATGTACATCTTCTCCTTTTAACAACTTCAGCAGTGTTTTCGCAATTTTTTGACCCCACTGATAGTGATTAATTTTAATCGAAGATAGTTTTGGATTGAAATAGCTAGATAATTGAATATCATCAAATCCAGAGATTCCAATATCCATAGGTATTTCAATTTGATGTTCTTGCAATACTTCCATAATTCCTAACGCCATCTCATCATTTCCACAAACCACCATATCTGGTTTTTGTTCTTCTTTTAGGATTTGTTCTGCGATTTTGTTTCCAGAATCGGTTGTGAAATTTCCATAGTATTCTTTAAAAATTTCTAATTTGTGAGCTTTTAAAGCTTCTTTTAATCCGGAAAATCTGGTTTGATTATCATAGGTATCCAATACCCCATGCACATAAGCAATGTGTTTGTATCCTTTTAATATGATATCTTCTGTTAAAGCAACCATCGCTTGATGATTATCAATTGTCATATTGTATATATTCTCTGCTTTAAGACTTCTATCCAATACAATAATCGGATTAAAATTCTTTGATATTTGTTTTAAGAATGTATCGGTCACATGAATATCCGATATGATCGCTCCATCCGCTGTTCGTTGTTTTAATAGATTGTCCGTAGACGCTCCTGTTGCTACTACCATCGTATATTCATATTTTGCTAATTCATTGTGAATTCCATCCAATAGTTCGTGATACACTGGTCCACCAAAATCGGAAATGGCAACTAAAATGGTATTGGTATTTTGTTTTTTTAAGTTTCTAGCCGCAGCGGATGGCAAATAGTTGATTTCATCCGCTATTTTCTTAATTCTACTGGCTGTAACTTCAGGTATTCGTTTATCATTATTTAGCGCATAAGAAACAGTAGAAATCGAGCATCCAGCTGCTTTTGCAACATCTTTTA
>CAZUQS010000154.1:0-3918 GCA_964622615.1 uncultured Candidatus Izemoplasmatales bacterium
ACTGTACCACTTACCGAAGGGGTGGGAAGTTAAGAAGCTGGGGAATGTTTGTGAGATTGAACTTGGTAAAACCCCATATCGTAAGGATAGATCATATTGGGACAATGAAAAACAAACTAAAAATACTTGGCTTTCAATTGCTGATCTAATACATACTGAAAATAAGAAAGTCTATAACAGTAAAGAAAATATTTCTGATAAGGCAGTAAAAATATCAAAAATTGTTAAAGAAGGAACTTTACTTTTAAGTTTTAAGCTAACACTTGGTCGATTAGCTTTCGCAGGTAAAGAATTATTTACAAACGAAGCAATTGCAGCTTTAACTGTAAAAAATGAAAAATTAATAAATTAATAAATAAGTATTTTTTATATCAATATTTGTCTTTCTATGATTGGGATTTAGCTACAAAAGGAGATGTGAAAGTTAAGGGAAAAACCTTAAACAAATCAAAACTTAAAGAACTTGAAATTCGATATCCAAAATCCTTAGAAGAACAAAAACGCATAGTATTAATTCTCGATAAAGTATTTGCAGAAATAGAAAAAGCAAAATCTAATGTCCAGCAAAACCTTAAGAATGCTAAAGAGCTTTTTGAGAGTTGTTTGCATAGGGTGTTTGAGAATAAAGATGAGGAGTGGAAAGAGAAGACTTTAAAACAGATTTCTGTAGATTTTGGTAGGGGGAAATCAAAACATCGACCTCGTAATGACAAAAAATTGTATGGTGGAGAATATCCTTTTATACAAACTGGTAATATAAGAAATTGCGATCACTTTATATCAGATTATTCTCAGACATATAATGAAGTTGGGTTAACTCAGAGTAAATTATGGCCCAAAGGAACTATTTGTATAACAATAGCAGCAAATATTGCTGAAACAGGTGTATTAACTTTTGATGCTTGTTTTCCTGACAGTGTGATAGGTATTGTTGTTAACAAACAATTGGCTGATTTAGACTATGTCGAATACTTGTTACAATCATTTAAGGTGAATTTGCAGGCATTGGGTAAAGGCAGCGCACAAGACAATATAAATCTAGGTACATTTGAGAATAAATTATTTCCTTTTCCTTCTGTTGAGAAGCAACAAACCATAGTGAAAGAGTTAAATGCATTATCTACTGAAACAAAAATACTTGAAGATATTTATCAGAAGAAAATTGAGAGTATTAAAGAATTGAAAAAATCGATTTTGGAAAAAGCGTTCCAAGGGGAGTTGTAAAAATGTATTTGTCAAACATAAAACTATGGAATTTCCGGAAATTTGGAGCAGATACAGAATTTAATCTCGCTTCTTCTCACCTAGACTTGAATTTAACACAAGGTTTAAATGTACTAATTGGCGAAAACGACTCTGGTAAGACTGCAATCATTGATGCGATTAAACTTGTTTTAAAAACTCACAGCTATGAATGGATTAGAGTTGAGCATGATGATTTTTATAGGACTTCAGAAAGACTGAGAATTGAGCTAATTTTAAAAGATTTGAAAGATGAAGAGGCTAAAAATTTTACAGAATGGTTAGGTCTGGAAGAAGTAGAGATAGTAGAAGGTCGTGAAAAGAAAAAGATAAAAAAGCCATATTTACGTCTTATCTATGATGTATCAAGAAAAATCGAAGATTCATATATTTTCCCAAATGATGTAAGGGCTGGAGTTGATAATATCGGTTATCCTTTGACAGCTGAAGCACGTGAGTTTCTCAAAATCACATATTTAAAACCTTTAAGAGATGCAAATACTGAACTCACCCCAAGAAGAAATTCTAGACTATCTCAAATATTGCGAGGTCATGAAGCATTTAGGGAACGAGATGAAGATCATTATCTACTAGAACTGTTTAAGCATTTTAATAGCTCTGTTGAAAATTATTTTGATGGAAAAGATTCTAATAATGAATTTTTAGCTGCTGAGAATAGAGAGGGTAAAGCTTTAAAAGATGAAATAGACAGAGTGATAAAAGCTTTTCACAGCACAACAAAAGAATCAAACTTTGGGGTTGTATCGAATACGCTCAAGGCAATTCTTGAAACTCTTGAACTATCCATAAAGGATGACATAAATCCAGGATTAGGGACTCTGAATCGTTTGTTTATGGCTGCTGAACTACTTCACTTGCATAAACAAAGCTGGACGGGTCTCCGTCTAGGTCTTATTGAAGAGTTGGAAGCACACCTTCATCCTCAAGCACAAATGAAAATAATTGATTTACTGCAAAAAGAAGACAATATTCAACTAATCCTAACCACTCATAGCCCTAATCTAGGATCAAAAGTAAAATTAAAGAATCTAATTCTTTGTGACAGTCAATATGTTTATCCTTTAGGTCCAGAATATACAAAATTAGATTTTGATGATTACATATTCCTTGAAAGATTTTTGGATGTTACAAAATCCAATCTCTTTTTTGCAAAAGGGATTCTGCTCGTAGAAGGTTGGGCAGAAGAGATTTTATTGCCTGCGCTTGCAAATAAAATGAAAGAGCAAGGTATTATATCCAAAGATCTTACAGAAGCCGGTATCTCAGTAGTTAACATAGGAAATACAGCATTCATTCACTACTCAAGAATATTTCTTAGAAAGGATGGAAATGGAGTTTTAAATATACCTGTTTCCATTGTAACAGATGTGGATGTACGTGAGTATGAAAAGCTAGAAGAAAAAGATAAAGAAGGTAAAACTTATTATCAGTATATCAAACGAAATAAAACAGAATATGAGAAAGAATTAAAAGAAGAGATTGAGAAAAGGAAAAAAGAGTTTAAGGATCAGAAAGTTATAGTCTTTGTTGCTCCACATTGGACGCTGGAATATTCTCTTCTCAAATCTCCACATCTATTAAATAAGTTCTGTGAAATATTTAAAAAAATACATCCAAGAATTGATAATACAAAGTATGAAGAAGAACTTGCTAAAAAATTAATTAATAAGGGATTGAAGAAGACTGAAATTGCTTATCACTTGGCACAAGCTCTTGATTCTGATCCCAAGATAACAATTGATGACAAAGATTTTGGAATTGAATATCTGATAGAGGCAATTAAGTATGTTGTTAGAAATTAAAATAACTAATGAAGATATTCAATATGCAGAAAAACTCCTGTTAAAAGAAGGGCAGTCATTTGATGAAGAGCGTAGAATTTTTATTAAAGATCTCTCTACTTTAGATCTACAAGCTGTTCCTGGTAGTGGTAAGACAACCGCTCTTCTTGCAAAGTTAATAATTCTTGAAAAGAAAATGCCTTTTGTGGGCAATTCAGGTATTCTTGTAATTTCACATACCAACGCTGCTGTAGATGAAATATATTCACGAATAGGAAAATACGCTCCTAAACTCTTTCAGTATCCCAATTTTGTAGGAACAATACAAAGTTTTGTGAATCAATTTCTGGCAATCCCATTTTATCAGAACCAATTTAAAAGAAAACCTTATCGAATTGATAATGAGATATATTATGAAAGAGTTGGGAAATGTCTCAAAGAATTATGGTTTTATAAATTTGGAATAAATAATGATATTACAAAAAAGATAGGATACATTAAAAATGTTGATGAATCCTTATTCTATAATTATAGATTTCAAAGTTGTGAGAATAAAATAATATTAGTAACAAAACTGAATAGTAATGAACTTGAAATAAAGAAACCCCGTGGGAGAACAAAGAAGAGTAATTATGTTGACTACTCTAAAAATGAAAAGGAAAATTTAAAGAAATGGTTCTTTGAATTTAAAATGTTTCTATTAGGAGAAGGGATATTACACTTTGATGATTCCTATTTTTTGGCAGATTGCTATCTTGATTATTACCCAAACATTAAAAATATTCTTCAAAAACGTTTTAGATATGTGTTTGTTGACGAAATGCAGGATATGGATATACACCAATATAAAAATTTGGAGGATATTTTCTATACT
>CAZUQS010000155.1:0-3894 GCA_964622615.1 uncultured Candidatus Izemoplasmatales bacterium
AAGATTGACGGAGCATCAGAAATGGAAATTTTCTTAAAAATTGTTGTTCCTATTATTGCACCTGCGTTAGCAACTGTAGGAATTTTGTCATTCTCATTATTATGGAATGATGTAGGTGGTTCTTCATTATATATAAATGATGAACGAATGAAGACGTTAGCATTCTATTTCACAACACTTAGTGCTAAAACCGGGAATACGGTTGCAGGTCAAGGTATTATGGCCGCAGCCAGTTTGATAACATTCGTACCGAATATTGTTATCTTCATATTCTTACAAAGTAAAGTCATGAACACGATGGCTCATTCAGGTATCAAGTAATGAAGAAATATTTAACCGTTCTCGTTGTTTCGCTCTTAGTACTTGTTACGTTCGGTACCGTAGTTAGTGCAGAATCAGGAGTGCGTTATGACACGTTTACAAGTAGTAATGGGGAGTTAGTTAGAACCCAAACTGCATATATTGCATTATCGGAAAGCGATAATGTATATGGAGAATATTTAGATACTCCAAATGATATTTATATTGATGATGATAATTATGTATATATTGCTTCATCTGATAAATTAGGTGGAACAGGAAAAATCATCAAGTTTAACCTAGCAAGTTCTGAAATAGAAGTTATAGGAGAAGATTTCCTAATCAATCCAACTGGAATATTTGTCAATGAAGATGGAAAAATCTACATCGCTGACCGTGGAGCAAAAAAAGCTTATAAGTTGGATGAAGATGGAACGATTCTTCAAGAATATGGAAAACCAGTTTCTCCGCTTTATGGAGGGGATGAATACCAACCACGCAAAATAGTAAGTGATTCACGTGGTAATGTATATGTTCTTAATAATGGTTCAAAAGGATTGATGCAATATTCGAATAGTGGTGAATTCTTTGGGTACTTTGGTACCAATGTAATTGCACCATCTTTTCGTACTATTTTGCAATACACATTCTTTACAAAAGAACAAAGAGATAATTTATTTAGTATCTCTCCACCGGAAATATCAAACGTAGCGATTGATGATCGTGGTTTGATTCATACAACTAGTTTGGGTGTAGATGGTTATGGAGTTAAGAGATTAAATATTAGTGGTGATAATTTATTACCAGAAATGTTAAATGAATTGGATTTAGCAGATGTGTATGTAGGACCTATTGGTAATATTTATACGATCAGTAAATCTGGTATGATATCAGAATATGATATTGAGGGTAATTTATTGTTTACCTTTGGTGGCCAAGATGTTTCCAATCAAATAAAAGGATTGTTTAATATCCCATCCGCAATAGCAATTGATGATAAATTCAATATCTATGTACTAGATTCTGCAAATCAAGAATTACAAATATTTATACCAACTGATTTTGCATCCTTAGTTCACACGGCGTTATCCTTCTATCAAGATGGTAAATACGCTGATAGCAAGGGGCCATGGGAAGAAGTTCTTAAGATGAACGACCTGTTTGATTTGGCTCATAGCGGATTAGGAAACGCATATTTCAGTGTTGGTGATTACGAGGAAGCATTAGATGAATATTATATTTCTTATGATAGAGATGGATATAGCGATGCGTTTTGGGAAGTTCGGAATAGCTGGTTACTAGCAAATATCGAAACTGCCTTATTGATTGGATTATTAGTAATGGTCGTGTATTTTGTAAATATGAGAGTTCATTTCATGAGTTTCATAACAAAACCAATGAAAAAAGGCTTCGCGTTTATCAAACGAAAAGTTCGTGTAGTAGATGAGATGTTGTATGTATTCCAGTATATAAAGAATCCAGCAGACGCTACGTATGAGATCAAGCGGAAGAAGCGTGTAAGTATGTTTTCCGCTACTATATTACTGGTAATCTATTTCTTAATATACTTAATTTACGTATATAAAATGGGATTCTTATTCAATTACCGCGTAATTGCAGATGTTAATATTTTAGAAGAAATTTTGAAAATCTTTATACCATTACTTTTGTGGGTTATTTCGAACACATTAGTGAGTTCTATCCGTGAAGGTGAAGGACGGTTCAAAGATGTTTATATTACAACCATATTTAGTTTAACTCCAATTATCATTGTATTACCTATCGTTACGATTTTATCTCAAGTATTAACCTATAATGAAGAGTTCATAATTAATCTATTGATGACTGTGGGAACCGGAGCTGCATTTATTTACTTCTTTATCATGGTGAAAGAGACACATTATTACGAAGTAAAAGAATCTATCGGGTCGATATTTGTTTCGTTCTTTACAATGATTATGTTATTGTTAAGTTCCATAATCATATATATTCTATTAAGCGAATTGGTAACCCTGATAAAAGATATTGTTATGGAGGTGATTGCACGTGTCTAGTATATTGAAAAAAATGATGATTGTAATCATTCTTTCCTTAGTTGCATTTACCACAGTAAAAGCATTGCAGATTGATGCAATTGATAGTGAGTTCGATTTTGAAAACTATGAATTTATTGAAGATGCTAAGCTCGCTTCATCTAGATATACAAGTCCTGATGATATGAGTTTGATTGATCCAGCATTAATCATCGAAATTGATGATAGGGATGATGTATTAATCGCAGAAAATAGCAATTTCCGACTATATTTTAATGAAGAGATTATATCCTTCAAAGTGTTGGATAAAGCAACAAACTATGTATGGTCAACATCCATAGATAGCGTAAGTGCGGGGTCATATGATGCACTCCTTAGTTCTGGTATTGGAATCGAGTATATTCTAATTGAAAAGAATATGTATGTTGAGGAAAATGTTGGATTAAGTGATATCGTATTTACTGCAGAACAAGAGTTGATTACCGATGGAATCAAGTTGTCTCTTGATCTAGGTGGTTATTGTTCGACTAGAAACTGTAAACGAAATTATGATCGCTATCTTGATGGTGATTTAACGTTAGAACAAATGATTACTATGGGTTATACCGAACTCGATTTAGCATTTGATTTCCAAGTGACTCTAACGGATTCTGGTATGGAAGCATTTTTGCCAGTAGATAGTATTGTAGAAAACAAATCAGAAGAAATCATTTTATCATCGATAATATTGTTCCCAGGTTTGGGAGCGACCGAGATGGATGAAATTCCAGGGTATATGGTGCTTCCTGATGGCGCTGGAGCTTTGATTCGTTATGAAGACAATCAAGGTCAGTTTAATGCGCCATTTGAAGAACGATTCTTTGGACAAAACTATGGATTACAAGAATTCAGACAAACTGTAGTGAATTACCCATTATCAATGCCAATCTTTGGCGCTGTACATGGTGTAAATCAGAATGCATTTATTGGAATTATTGAAGGTGGAGAATTCAATTCAAGGTTATTAGCATATCCAAATGGAGCACATAACTTAGACTATAATTTGATTTTTCCTAAATTCGATATCAAACAAGTATATCGTCAAAGTTTTAGTAGTGATGGAACTGGTGGAGTAATGAAATACCTTGAGACCAGTTACGAAGATATAGATGTTAAATATAATTTCCTAAGTGGAGATTCTGCAAATTATGTTGGTATCGGTGAAGATTACCGGAACCATATGGAAGAACAAGGGAATCTACAACTTCAAACTCAATCAGGAGATATCGATTTGTTCTTGAATTTCTTGATGGCAGATACCGAAAGTTCATTCTTTGGAGATACTTTGGTTCAAATGAGTGATGTCGATCAAGTGCTAGAAATGTATAATTACTTCATTGATCAAGGTATCACGAATCAAAGTGTAGGGTTAATGGGTTGGAATAATGGCGGGTATAGTGGTAATTTACCAAGTGCTGTCAATTATGAAAATAAATTAGGTTCCAATAGAAACTTCAGAAGCATGATAGACACAATCGATGAAACCAATTCTGTTATGTTATTAAATGATTACTTATTTGCC
>CAZUQS010000156.1:0-3889 GCA_964622615.1 uncultured Candidatus Izemoplasmatales bacterium
AAACCTTTCTCCAAAGAAATATGCAATGCCAGTAGTTGACCAGCAACAATGCTTAAAAATGGAAATCCATATACAGACTGAATTGGAATCGTAAGATATTGACAATAATCATCTGTGAAGTGAACGTCATCCGTGATAACCAATATGTGAGAATTTAATTTTTTTAAGTCTTCAATAATTTGTTGGCTGTTTTCCCAAGTCTCATCTTTTGGAGCGATAATGATGAAATTGGAATTTGCATCTGCTAATGCAAATGGTCCATGGTAAAAATCAGAAATTGCAAAAGACAGTGCTTTCATATAGGTCGTTTCTTGTAATTTCAAAGCGATTTCTTTTGCAATTGCGTATTGAAATCCTCTCCCCAATACAAAGCAATCTAATTTTTTGCTTAATAACTTTGCTATCCTCTTAATTTCATCTGCTTTTTCTAGGACCAATGATAGAGAAAGCGGAATATTTTTAAACCCCTCATATAGTGATTCATTATCAGACATAGTCGCTGCTAGTAACCCTAGTAAATATAATTGTGCAGTGAATGTCTTTGTTGCAGCAACACTTTTTTCTTCTCCTACGCCTAAAACCATATGCTGACACCCAGCTTTTGCAAGTGGAGAGTTTGGATAATTGGTTATTGTAATCGTGTATGCATGTTGTTTGTTTGCAGCTTCAATAACTGCAAGTACATCTTTCGCTTCACCACTTTGACTTACGCCAATTACCAATGTATCTGTAAAATCCAAATCACTTTTATATAATGTGAATACACTTGGAGCTGCTAATGATACTGGAATGTTGCAGTACACTTCACACATATATTTAAAATATACTCCGGTATTATCTGAAGAACCCCTAGCCGAAAAAATAACGGTTCTTATTTTTCTTTCTTTTAATTCACTTTTAATGATACTTAGTGTCTTCTCATTAATTAAAAGAGATTGTTTTAAGGTGCTTGATTGTTCGAATATTTCTTTTTCCATGAATGTCATTTTTATAAGTCCTTTTGAAATGAAATAATATTAACTTTTTCATTATTTTGATCTGTTTTAATTGTAAACATGCTTTTATCCAATGAAAATATTTGTTTGTATTTGTCTTTTGCAAAAGGAACTTTCTTGATTATGCCATCTTTTTTATGAAAAAGACAAACATCATTCCAAGATGCACCTATCGCTTTGGCTGTAGTTTCTTGAGTCGGCTTTGCTTCATTGTGATATTGATCAATCGCATTTACACGCTTATATTCTGAATTATGAATACCGTTACCCGGTGCTATAATTCCGTTGAGTATAAAAAGTTCATTACCATGATGTTCTCGATAATCACAATATGGATGTATTTTTGTTTTCTCTAACAGTTCAATTCGCAAGCTAAGTTCATTTGGCTTTAAACATACAAGATCTAGCTTCACAGTATCTCCAGGATAGTAGTAAAAAGACTGTTGACTAAGCTCTGTTCCTGAGTATACATTTTTCTCTATATTGTCTTCTTCATATATAGAACGCCAAAATGGTCGAAACGTGATTTTTCCCTTAGATATCGTTCCATTTACTAGTCCCTGAACAAATGCAAATCCGATATCCGTTTCATAATCACTTGAACCACCAACAAAAACAGATGGTGTATCAAGATATCTTAAAAACGTACCATATGGATTTGTATAATTTTCATGTCTAGTTTTATCTGGGAAAAATTCTGGAAGGGTTATTTTTGCTTCTATTCCCAACCAATCTGATTTAGAAGATACACACTTATAATAAACTGCACCCTTAAAAACAGGATACTCCTTAGGTGCTTTTTTATCTTTTGATAATGGTTCCATGTCGAAAGGTGCATTTATGTACTCTTCGAATGATTTATGATTCATTAGTATACCTGCCCTTGTTTTTTTAAGACTCCTTGAACGTCTTTATAACTTACTTTGCGAATGTGTACTTCATTTTTAACAGATAGGGCCGCTAATACTCCAGCTGCTTCACCTAAAGCCATTGCGGTAGGTGTAACTCGAATAGATGCACAAGCTTCATGAGTAGCACTTACACACCTTCCAGCAACCAACAAGTTTTCTATTCCTTTGACAATCAAGCTTCTCATTGGAATGGATATAGGTTCGTTTAGATCGATATTTGGAATTTCTAACGCACTTCCATCTGGAGAGTGAATATCGATAGGAAATCCAGATAACGCTATAGAATCCTCAAATTTCGTTCTTAAAGCAATATCATCCATACTCAAAACATAATCACCGATAATATGTCTTGTTTCACGTATTCCGATTTTAACAGGAGTCGCAAACATATAGGAATGCTCAAACCCAGGAATATATTTTTTTAAGAATTTGAATGCTTTTTTGATTTGTATTCTTCCTTCTATTTCTGCTTCTGTTAATTCAAATGGGTTCGTTCCTCTAAGCTTTTGTACTCTGGTCATATTAACACTTACACAATTGGGAATGACTTCTTCAAATAGTAGTACTCTGTCCCTTGGTAAATCAAATTCATTGTTTTCTTTCGCTCGTTCTATTTTTTTGAAAAAACCAGATATTCCTAAATATTTATAATCATAATCGTCACGAATAATAAAATCTTCTTTATTATTGCGTATTTCTTCCTTTAAGCGTTCAATATCAACATTAGCAACTTGAAAAATCATCGTCATTGGTTGCGCTAAATTATCTTTTTCTCTACCAAAAATATAATCCGCTCCAGCTAGTTTCGATACATCACCATCTCCTGTTGTGTCAATAAACACCTTTGCTTCAAATGTTAATTCGCCACCTTTGGTCATGACCTTAACTGCTTTGACTTGATTATTCTCTAAAATCACATCAAAAATAATGGCATGCAACAGCAAGTCAATATGTTCTTCTTTAATATAATCGAAAAATAGAGCTTTCGCTCCTTCGACATTGATTGGAGTGATTGTTTCACAGAAATTGAGTGGATCTTTAATGTATCCTAAGCTATTTCCAGACTGAACTAATCTTTCAACAATTTCCGAGGCGATTCCTCGTACTACTTGTTTATTACCTTTGTGAAAAGTCATCCAAGGTTCTACCAAAGCATTGATGGGATTTCCACCAATCAAACTCGTTGACTCAATCAGTAAGACCTTCATATTATTTCTGCTAGCACTAATTGCTGCATTAATACCACTTGGCCCCGCTCCACAAACGATTACGTCATACTTCATATTGTACCTCCAAACGATCTATAACAATTGCATATTCATTTTTTAACAAGATTATAGATTATCGATTTGTTTCCTAAAGTCTTCTAGTGTTCTTTTCATTTTCTCTTTGTCTCTATCAAATACAACTGCACCAATCATAACTGCTTTTACACCTGTTTTTGCTAGCACTGGAATATCACTTGCAAATATTAATTTTTGACTAGGAACGACACATGGTCTATCAGACATACCCGCTATTGTTCTATAGTTCGATAGATCTCTTGCATTCAATCTTTGCCCATATTCTTCTTTATCAATGATAGATAATTCTAGTATATCCGCAAATCCACCCTCTAGTAAATTTCGAATTTCTTCTAATGAATATGATGAATTCACTGATAAGAAATTATTTATTTCCAGTCCATTAAAATAGGATGCAGGTGTGTGATGAGCATATAGAGAAACAAAATCAAAACCGATTTTTGGTAATTCCTTCAATATCGATTCCGCTATTTCTGTGCCACCACCCGCAACAATTCCTACAGGAACCGGAGAATCTTTAATAATTTTTGCAAACTCTGCTTTAAATGCTTCAAGCGAGCCAAAATCATTTTGACTTGCGTTGTGGAATACACTACAATGCACTTTAATTGCGTCAACTCCAGCTTCCCAAGCAATCTTTGCTAGCTCATATTTGTTTTCAGGTAAACTTGCAATCAAA
>CAZUQS010000157.1:0-3883 GCA_964622615.1 uncultured Candidatus Izemoplasmatales bacterium
AAACAATTCGAAGCATTTAAGAATAGGGGATTTGTTCATACTGAGTTTCCTATGTTATCAAAAAATGGAACCATTATCCAAGTTAAGTTTGATGGAAATATTTCCTATGATATAAATAACTTGTTTATACAAACTCATTGTACAGTTAAAGATATTACAGAATTAAAAATAGCAAATGAAAATCTCAGAGAAAGCGAAAAACAACATCGCGATCTTGTAGATCAAATGCCTCTAGGAATGGTGGTTTATGAAATTATACTAGATAAAAAGGGGAAACCAATAAACTACAGATATATTAGTTGCAATGATAAGTTTGAAGAACAAATGGGACAAAAACAAAACGATCTCATTGGTAAGACTCTATTAGATGTCTTTCCAAATATTGAAAATTATTGGATAGATACCTTTGGGAAAGCAGTTTTAACAGGTAAACAAGCTACACATGAAGATTATTCAGAAGACTTAAAAAAACATTTCAAAATAACCGCTTATTCCACTGAAAAAAATAGACTTGCAGTTATTGTTGACGATATAACTCAAGAAAGAGAACGACAACTGGAAATTGAATATTTAAACATTCATGATTTTTTAACAGGTCTTTTCAATCGACGTTTCTTTGTAGAAAAATACAAAGAATTAGACAACCCTAAACATTATCCTTTAGGTGTTATGATGATCGATGTAAATGGGCTGAAAATTATTAACGACGCTTTTGGTCATGATACCGGAGATATAGCTTTACAGAAAGTAGCGAAAGTATTAAAAAAATCCTTCCGAAAAAAAGACTTTGTTTGTCGTATTGGTGGAGATGAGTTTGCTGTAATCGTACCAAATATTACCGCAGATAAATTTGAATTAATCAAAAAAACTATAAAAGTGGAATCTAAGAAGAATAACGTTGAGAATGTACCGTTATCACTTGCTACGGGTTATGAAATAAAAACTCAAGAGTTAAAAGGCGGGCTCGATGAAATCTTGAAATTGGCAGAAAACCAAATGTATAGACACAAACTTACCGAGGGTATTAGCATTCGAAATAACGCGATAAAAGCAATTCTAAAAACCCTTACTGATAAATATTCGGAAGAACGAATTCACTCTGTAAAGGTAAGCCAATTATGCAGAAAGATAGGCAAGGAAATAGATTTGGAAGAAGAGGATCTAAAAGAATTAGAACTTGCAGGAATGTATCATGATATTGGCAAAATATCAATACCAGATGCTATATTAAATAAACCTGGAAGGTTGACACAAGAAGAGTTCAATGTTATCAAAACACATCCTGAGATATCGTATCAAATTCTAAGAGCTGCAGATGAATATTCTGACCTTGCTATACATGCCCTGCATCATCATGAGCGATGGGATGGCAAAGGATATCCAAGCGGAAAACAAGGAGAAGATATTCCTCTATTTTCAAGAATTATATGTGTAGTAGATGCATTTGAAGCAATGACAGCAGTTAGAGTTTATAAGGACAAAATGTCTGAAGAGGACGCTGTCAGAGAAATTGTCAGATGTTCAGGCACACAATTTGATGAAAAAATTGCTAAAGTATTCGTAGAGAAAGTATTGCAACAAAAATGGTAAACAAAAAGATGGTTGAATTTAAACTCAATCATCTTTTTTTTGTATTAATACTATCTTTCGCATTGAATATATCTCATTTTGTTTTCTCTGGGTTTTTTAATAGATAGGAGAAACTATATTTTGGATCTATTTCTACCATTACAATGAATGTTAACATTCCAATTCCACCTTGCCCCATGCCCGTCAGCATTCCTAACCCAACTTGGAATGCAATTGCAAGTATAACATATAAAATAAATCTAAATTTCATAACGAATACCTCCATAATATAATTTATTCATTCTTATCACCTTTAACATTATTTTGTACTAAGTAAGTAAAACTAAAATTTGGGTCTAACTCCACCAAGACTACAAATACTAGCAATCCTGTACTTCCTTGCCCCATGCCCGTCAGCATTCCCAAACCAACCTGGAATATAATTGCTAAAATTGCGTATAGAATAAATCTCACTGTCATAGTAATACTCCCATAGTTCATATTTTTTCAATACATATTATACCATATATATAATATCATTTAGAATAACCAATAGTAGAAAACTAAATTTAGTATTTGATTTGTGGGTGTAGATATACCGACAAACATATAAATCTTGGTAATTCTTAGTTTTGTTATTGATAATAAACATTTGTTTATGATACTATAGTTAAGTATAAACATTTTGGAAGGAGAACATATATGAAGATAATACTATCGCCAAGTAAAAAACAAAATTTTGATATTCAAGAATGTAATAAAGAAACATCTTTTTTTTATGAGAATTTAACGAATGTATTATTGTCGACATTAAAGTCTCTTTCTAAAGAAAAGCTAAATACAACATTGAAAATTAAAGGAAAACTATTGGATGAAACATATCTTCTATATCAGTCTTTAGAATCAAATAGCCTAGGGATGAAAGCGATAAATTGTTATCAGGGAGTAGTGTTTGAACAAATAAAAGCCGAACAATATAATGAAAAACAATGTGAGTACCTTAACAAACATTTGGTAATACTATCTGCTATGTATGGAGTATTAGAGCCAAGTACATTAATGTGGCCATATCGAATGGATATGACAGTAAATTTAAAGAACATTCAGTTATACAAATACTGGCAAAATGCTATGGATAAATATTTTTTATATGAAGACTGTATTATTAATCTTGCTTCTAATGAATTTAGTAAGATGATTGAGGGAAATAGAAATCGAATGATTACTATATATTTCCAAGAAGAACAAGAAAATAAAAGTCTAAAAACAATTAGCTATAACGCTAAGAAGGCCCGTGGGAAAATGGCTCATCTGTGTATCCTTAATATGGTTAAGACTCCAGAAGAAATACAAAAATACCAAGTAGACGGATATGACTTTGATAAAATGATTTCGGATAACCAAAATTATTTTTTCATTAAAAAATTTCATGAAAGATAATAATAGCACCAAGCAATTTCATATCGCTAGCAACATTGTTTTGATACATGGGTTTAAAGATTATTGTGCAATTCTTTTTGTTAGGGAGTCTTATTAAAAGATAAACATAAAGTATTAATTCAACAAACATTAAACGTTCAAGCAGGACGTCAAATTCGGTTCAAGAATGTTCGAGAGGTTGTTGAAATGCAGTCGATTCTAAAACAATATATCAAAGAAGCAATTGCTGCGGAGAAAGCTGGTTTAGAAGTGCAGTTTAAAAAACATGATGAATATGAAGTTCCAAAAGAGTTCCAAGGTAAATTATCTTCATCTCTCCCCCTGAAAATAGCTTTTGAGAAATTAACTCCGGGGCGTCAAAGAGCATACCTTTTTTATTTTTCTGTTCCAAAACAATCCAAAACCCGCGAAGCAAGAATTGAGAAATATTTTCAAAAAATTCTTGATGGAAAAGGTTTGAATGATCCTGGAAACTAATACAAATCTTTTGTTGTTTGTTCTGGTTATTCTCCTTAAAAATCCCATTAAATTGGCAGATTGATGTCATATATCGATTATTTACAATTATTATGCAAATAATTAAACATAAGTCTTGCATTAATTTTTAAATAGTGTATTATATGTATGATATATATGAATGTGTACTATGATTAAGATAACGGAGTTACCTCAATTATTGTTAAACAATTTGTAAAAAATCAAAAAAATAGTAAATGGAGGTAACAAACATGACTGGTAAAGTTAAATGGTTCAATTCTGAAAAAGGTTTCGGATTCATCACTGCTGAAAATGGAGAAGACGTATTCGCTCATTTCTCTCAAATTCAAAAAGATGGATACAAATCTTTAGAAGAAGGAGAAGCTGTAAGTTTCGA
>CAZUQS010000158.1:0-3876 GCA_964622615.1 uncultured Candidatus Izemoplasmatales bacterium
AGATGCTAAGAAAAACATTATCATTGTACCAATAACAGGAACTACAATTCCTCATTCTGTAACAGGAAAATTTGGTGCGGGTAAAGTCTTCTTGAGACCAGCTGCAGAAGGTACCGGCGTTATCGCTGGTGGACCAGTTCGTGCAGTTATAGAATTATCTGGGATTGAAGATGTATTAAGTAAATCATTAGGTTCTAACACACCTATTAACATTGTCCGTGCAACTGTAGAAGGTTTGAAATCATTAAGAAACGTTGACACAGTAGCTCAAATGAGAGGACTAACTCCTGAGGAGGTACTCAAATAATGGCGAATGTTAAAATTACCCTAGTAAAGGGTTTATCAGGTAACAAACCTAATCAAGTAAAAACAATCAAAGCTTTGGGACTAACTAAAAGAAATTCTTCTGTCGTAAAAGAAGATAACGAAATGATTAGAGGTATGATCAATACCGTTCATCATTTAGTAGTAGTCGAAAAAGCTGGGAAGTAGGAGGAAGTTTATGAATTTACATGAATTAAAACCTAATCAAGGTGCAACACATTACAAGAAAAGAGTTGGTCGTGGAACAAGTTCAGGACATGGTAAAACAGCTGGACGCGGGACAAAAGGTCAAAACTCAAGATCTGGTGGTGGAGTAAGACTTGGTTTTGAAGGTGGACAAACACCTTTATTCAAACGTCTTCCAAAAAAAGGATTTACGAATCCTTTCAGAAAAGAGTATGCAATTGTAAATATTTCGGATTTAAATAGATATCCTGAAGGAACTATTGTGAATCCAGAATTATTGTTGAAAGACAGATTAATAAGAAAAGTCCTAAGTGGAGTTAAAATTTTAGGAAAAGGGATTTTAGAAGTAAAACTTACTGTTCAAGCTCACAAATTTACAGCTTCAGCTGAAAAGGCGATACTTGAAGCTGGTGGCAAGACAGAGGTGATATAATGGATACTTTGAAAAAGATTTTCAAAAATAAGGATTTACTTAAAAAAATCGGGTTTACATTATTAGCTTTTTTAGTTTTTAAATTACTAACTTATGTAACGATGCCATTAATCAACGCTGCGTCATTGAGTAGTTTATTCGATAACTCAGGATTTTTGGGAATTGTTAACTCAATATCTGGTAACGCTTTAAAGAACTATTCAGTTATTGCACTTGGAATTAGTCCATACATTACTGCATCAATTATTGTGCAAATGTTACAAATGGATATCATTCCTGCATTAAAAGAATGGAGTTTGGAAGGTGAAACTGGTAGAGCAAAAATATCAAGAGTAACAAGATATATAGCAATTGGATTGGCATTTGTTCAAGCGATAGCTATGACATTTGCATTTCACAATTCACAAACACAGTTATTTGACACATTCGTGAGTGACTGGGCAACTGCAGGTGGTAGAAACCTATGGTTCTTAGTATATTTCTATATTGGTGTTGTAATTACTGCTGGTACAGCGTTTATGATTTGGCTTGCTGATCAAATTACTTTAAAAGGAATTGGAAATGGTTCATCAATGTTAATTGTTGGTGGGATCATTATGTCATTCCCTGGAACAATCACTTCATTAATTCAGTATTATATTACAGATACAAATGGAGTATTGACTACGGTTTATTCGGGACAAGGAGCATTGTCTGGATATATATTATTCGCAGTGTGTATCTTGCTCTTTATAGTGGTGTTAGTAGGTATTACTTATATGCAGGTTGCAATAAGAAAAATACCTATTCAATACGCTAATAGACCTGCAAGTCAAAAATTCAAAGGAAAATCAGATTCCAACATTCCACTTAAGATTAATACTGCAGGAGTTATTCCAGTAATCTTTGCTTCGATTATATTATCGCTTCCAAATACGATATTTAGTTATATCAATATTGGCGGAACAGCAAGTAACTGGTTAACACAAATATTCTCATATACGCAACCAATCGGTTTCTTAGTGTATATCGTATTAATCTTTATCTTTACATTCTTCTATACGTTCATTATCATTAAACCAGAACAAATGGCAGAAAATTTACAGAAACAAAATGCTTATATACCTGGGGTTAGACCCGGATATGAGACAGAATCTTATATTACAAAAACGTTATTTAGAATTACAGTGATTGGAGCATTTTATCTAATGTTAATTGCTAGTTTGCCGATTATTACTTCCATAGCATTAGGACAATCATACATTCAAATCGGTGGGACATCCTTACTAATTATCGTTGGGGTTGCATTAGAGACTGCTAAACAAATCGGAACGGATACACAAGAAAAAGCTTATACAGGATTCATGAGATAAGTATTCGAATGATTAATCTGTTAATAATGGGAAAACCAGGAGCTGGAAAAGGTACACAAGCTAAAATACTTCTTGACCATTTTAATTTGACACATATTTCAACCGGTAATATTTACCGAGAAGAAATTAAAAATCACACCGCAATGGGAATAGAAGCAAATAGGTACATTTCACAAGGCAACTTGGTCCCAGATGATATGACCAACGATATCGTAAAAGAAGTACTAAGTACTCATGACTATCCAAATGGTTTTATGCTAGATGGATATCCTCGTACTGAAACACAAGCTGATGCTTTAGATTTGATGTTAAAGAATTTAAGAATCAAATTAACAGCTGTAATAAATGTTGATGTTGATGATGAAGTGTTACTTCATAGGATGGCTGGTAGGAGAGTTTGCTCTAATTGTGGGCAAACATATCATATTGATTACCATCCCCCAAAAGCACAAAGCATCTGTGATTACTGTGGTCATCAATTAATTCAACGAGAAGATGACTTAGAAGAGTCAGTATTAAATAGGTTACATATTTATAATATGATGACAAAACCGTTACTGGACCACTATCAAAAAAAAGGATTGTTGGTTGTAGTAAATGGAGAAAATACTTCAGATGAAGTTTTTCAAGACATCCTTAGCAAATTAGGTGAGTAAAAATGGTTACAAGAAAATCAAATCGCGAAATTGAATTGATGAGAATTGCTGGTAGAATTGTTGCATTAGCGCATAAAGCTGTTAAAGATACAATTAAACCAGGAATGACAACAAAAGATTTAGATGATTTGGTAGAAAAAGTAATCGTTGAAAACGATGCAATTCCATCGTTTAAAAACTATAATGGATTTCCCGCATCTGCATGCATATCAATTAACGAGGAAGTAGTTCATGGTATACCAAGTCCTCACAGAGTTTTGAAATCAGGGGATATTGTATCTGTTGATATCGGCGCTGTGTACAAAGGATATCATGGTGACTCAGCTTGGACATATGCATGCGGGGAAATTTCCGAAGATGCTAAAAGATTACTAGAAGCAACAGAAAAAAGTTTATTTGCAGGGCTGGAATATGCCAAAGCAAATAATAGACTGTCAGATATATCTCATGAAATCCAAATAACCGCAGAAGGTTTAGGATTTTCAGTTGTAAGAGAGTTTGTTGGCCATGGAATTGGAAAAAAATTGCATGAAGATCCACAGATTCCTAATTACGGATTACCAAACAGAGGATTATTGTTGAAGTCAGGAATGACATTTGCAATAGAACCAATGATTAATTTTGGTAACAAAGAGGTTAAAGTATTAACTGATGGATGGACAACCATAACTAGAGATAAATCATTATCAGCTCATTTTGAGCATACGATTTTGATCCAAAAAGATAGTTATGAGATTTTGACCAAAATATAAAGGGAGTGATTTTAATTTGGGAAAAAAAGAAGAAGTTATCGAAATGGTCGGAACGGTAGTTGAAGTTTTGCCCAATGCCCAATTTATAGTTGAACTAGAAATCGGACACCGCATCAATGCACACGTTTCTGGTAAAATCCGCATGCATTACATACGCATTTTACCAGGTGATA
>CAZUQS010000159.1:0-3873 GCA_964622615.1 uncultured Candidatus Izemoplasmatales bacterium
TCTCGAAATTTTTTGGTTGTTGTTTTTTTACATATGTTTAGTTTTCAAAGACCGACGTTTCGCACGTTCATTTCACGCGCTTTTATATTTTATCACAGCAACATTTTATTGTCAATAAATATTTACCGGTTTTCTCACATTTTTTAATTATATTTATCCGTATTTAATTGGTGTAATATTAGGTTGTTTAAAAAACTTTAGAAACATGGTAAAACTTTCATTTTTTCTCCTAAGCCAAACAAAAAACCAAGTAATAGTACTTGGTCGTTTTTTGCTGAGTCAATTTGTTATTTTAGGCCAAATAATCTTAATATATCATTATACGTAATAAACAGTAATAGTGCCATTAATAGGAAAAACATAACGGTATGTAATGCGTTCTCTACTTTTTGATTTGGTTTTCTATTTGTAATTGCTTCATATCCAATAAATACCAATCTACCACCATCTAACGCTGGTATTGGCAACAAGTTAACAATACCCAAGTTTACACTCAATAATCCAATCCATCCCAATAAGGAAATAATACCATTCGCAGCAGCTTGACTTGTCATTGAAAATATCCCAACAAACCCACTTAAATCAGATACGCTGACTTGATTGGAAGAGAACAACAATCCGATTGTTTTATAGATTGATGTTCCAGCAGAAATAAAGGAATTATATGCTTGTCCAAAACTACCGAAAAAACTAAATTTCGTACTACCTGAAATACCAACACGGGAAAAGAATACTTCATAATTTAAAGCGCTTAATACATCTTCGCCATAAATAATGTAATCAAATGTATAAAATCCGCCACTACTCAACTCTTCTCCACCCACAACAGAGTCATCAACAGAAACAGAAATTGTCTCACTATTATTTATTGTGTATACGATTGTGTTTTCATCTTCACCAAGAATACTAACTTCAACAAAATCGCCTTGGTTTGTAATCGAAGTTACAACACCTGCTACACTTGCTTTTGTTGTTCTATATACTTCTACTGAATAAAAATCATTTTCATCAACAGAACCTTGTACATTATCGTTTGCGAATGCTATAACATCATCCCAATCAGTCATAACCTCATCATTAATACTGATGATTTCATCTCCTGGCATTAATTGTGCATTCAAATACAAAGGTGTTCCAATCGTTAATTCGTCCGTTCTAATGGTCGATGTGAATCCCAAACCATAAAATATCAATTGTGGTTTAATCAATTCTAATGTAACCTCTTGCCCATCTCGCTCCACCACGAATACATATCCATCATTCGTTTTGGCTAATTCACTACTTACAGAGTTGGCATCTCCGCTCCAAGATGTAACGTTCACACCATTAATAGATAGTATTTGATCATCGACTTGCATCACGCCATAAGCAGGCATATTTTCAGATACTTCTGCCAAAACAGTACTATCGTAATCTGGAACTCCTGATGCAAAAGCAATGATTAAGAATACTACAAATGCGAGAATGAAATTCATCAAAGGCCCACCAAATGTTGTTAAGAATCTTTGCCACTTGGTTTTGTAAACAAAACTTCTATCTTTAGGTGTTATTTGTAATTGATTCTTATCCATTACATACATTGCATTACGTTTCACAGTATATTCATTTATATATAATCGTTTTCCATCTTCGCTAGACAAATCGAAATCTTCTACTTTTACTTCCAAGAAATCATGGTACTTTGTATTGGCTGCATTTAGGACGATTCGATTTACTTCTCCAGAACTATCAAATCCTAAACGAATCTTTTGATCTATTTTTAAGATTTCTGATTCAAGTTCTTCTCCCGCCATAGAAACATATCCACCAAAAGGAATTGCTCTAATAGAATAGGTTGTTTCTCCATACTTTTTGCTCCATAATCTTGGACCCATCCCAAACGAAAACTCGTGGCATAAGATGCCAGCCCTTTTAGCAAAGAATAAATGTCCTAATTCATGGATACAAATTACCAATCCTAAAACGATTAAAAATATTGCTATATTCCATATTGCAGTAAAAAAACTCAAAGTAATCATCATATGTAAAACTCCATTCTAAATATCATATTTGTTAAATATATCTTGTTTAACAAATTGATCTATCTCGTAAATTTGCTCTAACGTCGGATTTTGAACAATTTGATGATGTTTCACGGCATCAATAACAATTGTTTCAATATCGACAAATCGTATTTTCTCTTTTAAGAACAATTGTACTGCAGCTTCATTGGCTGCATTTAGAACCGTTCTAGAACTGCCTCCAGCTTTAAAACATTCAATTGCAAGTGTTAATAAAGGATATCTCTCATAGTCCACTTTTTCAAAGTGTAATTTTCCTATCGTGCTGAAATCCAATGGTTCTGTAAGGTTTTTAACTCTTGTAGGATAAAACATTGCGTAACTAATTGGCAATTTCATATCATGATTTGCCAACTGTGCAATTACAGAGTTATCAACAAATTCTACCATGGAATGAATAATGCTTTCCTTGTGAATCAACGGTTTGATTTTGTCGATTTCAATATCAAACAGATACGCAGCTTCAATAATTTCAAAACCTTTATTCATCATTGTCGCTGAATCGATTGTTATTTTTTTACCCATCGACCAATTCGGATGATTCAATGCATCCTTTAATGTCACGTCGTTTAATTCCGCTTTTGATAAATCTCGAAATGATCCACCGCTAGCAGTAATAATAAGTTGTTTAATGTTATCTTTGTTTTCGCCTTCCATGATTTGCCAAATAGCATTATGTTCAGAATCAATTGGATATAAATTTACGTTGTGTGTAGATAATAATTCTTTTATTAAATGTCCACCAACAACAAGTGTTTCTTTATTAGCAAGAAGAATATCTCGATCAACCTTAATCGCTTCGATGGTAGGTTTTAGTCCCACCATACCAACTAGCGCGTTAATCAAAATTCCATCTTTGTCTTCTGGATTTAGATTGGCTATTGCTTCTAATCCACTCGGCCCAAATACTATTTTAACATCTCGAAAAATATTTTGAATGATTTTTGCATCCTCTTCGTCTTTTACAGCAATCATTTCCAAAGCAAATTTAGAACCGATTTCAATAATCTTTTCTAAATTCGAGTATCCCGAAATTGCTATTAAATTAAATTCGTTTGGAAATTCTTCAATTATTTCAATTGTTTGACTCCCAATCGAACCAGTTGCTCCTAAAAGATAAATATTTTTCATGTTTTACTCCTAAAATATAATAACTGCTAGCATTAAGAAAATTGCCGCAAACATACTAGAATCAAAGCGATCTAGAATGCCACCATGTCCCGGTAATAGATTTGAGTAATCTTTTATTCCAGTTTCTCTCTTGAATTTAGAAGCGATTAAATCTCCTATTTGAGAAATGCAAGATAATCCCACTGATAACAATAAGATAAACCAAAAACTAAAATCAAATACTTCCAAATAATGTGCAAATATCGCTGCTATAACAGCTCCAAAAACTAATCCGCCAACTGCACCTTCAATGCTTTTCTTAGGGCTTATATCTACAGCTAATCTGTGTTTGCCGAATTTGACTCCTATTAAGTAAGCGAATACATCCGTTACCATAGATACTAAGAATAGGTAGATAATTAAATTCATGTCTATCTTTCTAAGATATGCAAATCCGATAAATCCTAAGCTCGCATAAAAAACTGTTAACAGTTGGTTACCAAAATCACTTCTATTAAATTCTTTTATCGAGATAAATAAAATTGTATAGAATAACAACAATCCTAGAATAAAGATAAAAACATATATATAAAATATACTTCTATCAAAGAAGATAACGCTCATTGTCGCAAATGCTACCGTTGTAAACACACTTATGTAATCAAACCAACGTTTGGTCTTATTATTCCTAGACATATTGGTA
>CAZUQS010000160.1:0-3851 GCA_964622615.1 uncultured Candidatus Izemoplasmatales bacterium
CTTGGTAAATGGAGGAATGAAATCAAACTTAGGATGATGTTTTCTTATTAAATCAAATAAGATATAACCTGTTTTTACAGGTTTAAATATCTTTGGATTCGTAATCAACACTTCAATTCCAGCACAAAGTTGATCTTTATGTTTTGAAAATGTTGGTGTAAAATACACTGGTCTAAAGCGTACTCCTTCCAAATGATATTGTTTTATTTCGTCAATAACCCAATGAGAGTCAAGGTATGGACTACCAATCATATGAAATGGTTTAGTTGTCCCTCTTCCTTCCGATAGGTTAGACCCTTCGAAAATACAGGTAGTAAGATAGTAATATGGTGTTGTTGGATATGGAATATTAGGCGATGGGAAAATCCAGTCCAAACCGGTATCCAAGAAGTCCATTGTTCTTTTCCATCCTTGCATGGGTACAACTGTCAAATCACAATGAATATCGTATTCTTTATTAAACAGGATTGCCAATTCTCCTACGGTCAATCCATGTCGTTGTGTCAATGGATAATAACCTACAAATGATCGACATTCTAAGTTCAAGATATTTCCTTCAACATCCACACCATTCACAGGATTTGGTCGATCGAAAACAATCATCATTTTTCTTTCTTCTTGACATGCCATCATAGCATATGCCATGGTATAGAGATAGGTATAGTACCTCGCTCCAACTCCTTGCATGTCAAACACAAGAATATCAATGAGATTTAGCATCTCTTTAGAAGGTTTTCGTTGTTCTCCGTATAAACTATAAACTGTTATATTTGTCTTTGGATCGACATAAGTATCCAACCTCACACCTGCTTGTAATCTCCACGAATCCCATGTTCTGGTGAAAAAAGAGCGACCAAATTGGTATGCTTATTCAAAATATCTATTGTAGATTCCAAACAAGAATTTACGCCTGTAGGATTGGTAATTAATCCAACTCTTTTCCCTTGAAATAAATCTAAATATTCTTCAATTCGATCAATTCCTACTCGGACCATTATGTTCACCTAACCCTTCTAAATATCGTACAACTCTTCTAGTCAATAAAGCATTCAATAACAATGGTCCGCTGAGTCCAACTAAAATAAATATCAATGCTGTAATTGCAGTTGGATAAAGGATTAGCAAGAATGGTGAGAACGTAATCACAACCAATAAAAGAGTAATCCAATAATACTTACCAGCTAAGAAAAAAGACATCTTTAACAGTTTTATGAAACCTATATCACTTCTCACTCGAACTACCATAATAGAGAATAAAGTGACAGCAAACCAAATTGCGATCAATGCTAATGAGATATAATATCCCACCCAATAAAACCAAGAAGTGTTTTGTTGTAAACTCAAATCGTAATAGCGAATGTTCAAATAAACGATTGCGAATCCAGCAAGGATAATAACTCCCACAATAATTTTATGTACCAAAGACTCTTTGAAATACTTGAAGTAATCTACAAATAACCTTGGGCTTTTCTGATTGGTATAGTCGTTGAACATATTATATCCAGCTGAGATGGCTGGATAAATCGTTACTACTGCTAAACTGAAGAATATCACCATGATATTCAACATTATCAATCGAATAATCCAATCAGCTACATCATTGATTTTAGAATTCACGAGTTTCTCAAACATAACATCACCCCTCTAGCCAACAATACCTGTTCTTTCTATAGATTCTACAAATTGTTTTTGAACAAATAAATACATAATTAGTAATGGCAACATCATCAACAAAGCCGATACGTTCGAAATCAAGGCTAAGAACAATGGATTTTCCCATACATTTTGACCAATCAAATCTAACCCGCCGGTATAGAATAATGCTTGATACATACCCTCTGCAGCATTAATTAACTGCATTGTTAACAATGGGAATGCTTCGGTTGAAACATTGAATATTGCAACATAATAGGCATCATTCCATTGCCATACAAAGGCAAATAAACCAACTGTAACCAAAGCTCCTCTAGCGTTTGGTAACATAATATTCCAAAAAGTACGAAATACGGATGCGCCATCCAACTGAGCGGATTCTTCCAATTCCTTTGGCAATCCTCTAAAGAATTGTCGGAAAATATAGATAAAGATACCGCTTCGAACACCCATCCCTAAACCGCTCATCAAGTAAATGCTTACTTCTTTTCCAATCAATCCCATCTCTCTAAAATAAAGGAATTGAGCTAAGGACAATGCTTGTGGAGGTGTAATGATGGTAATAATGACCCCGATAAATAAAAGATTGCTTCCTTTGAATTTTAGTCGACTGAACACATATCCAGCAAGTGCAGTCGATAAGATTTGTAATACCATGGCAATGAAACTCAAACGGAAGGTATTTAATAAAGCTTTCCAATAATCCAATACCACAATAGATATTTTAATGTTCATCATAGACCAATTTTGTGGTATCCAGATGACAGCTGGATTATTGACATCTTCTGGTGCTCGTAAAGCCATAGAAATCTGTTGAATCGTAGGAAACAGAATAACAAAACACAAACCAAATAGTAAGATTGTTCTTAATGATTTTAGAGCGAAACTACTAATTTTTCGTTTCCAAACCAATTTGGTTCTAGGTTTTTTAAAGTACAATTTTATGTTTTGAATAATATTTTTGATACGTAAAATCAAAGGATTACTCTTCATAATGAGAACCTCCGATTTTAAATACTTTAGCAAAAACTGCTAATACTAACAATAACATGACAATCGCTGAAACATAAATCCATGCCATGGCAGCACTTTCACCCCATCGTGTGGATTTCGCCAATTCTGATGAAATAATACCACTAACTGGAGAAGTCAAGAACGTATCCACCAAAGCATAAACTGTAACAGTGATGATATGAGGACTGACATTTGGTAAAGTAATCAACCAGAAGGTTTCGTAACCAGTTGCACCTTCGATTTTAGCTGCTTCATATAAATGTTTCGGAACCGATTGAATCGATGCTAAAAATAACAGTATCGGTACTCCAGCAAGCGACAAAATCGCATAGATTCGGTCAATCAATCCAACAATGAAGGTAATCAACCAAGGCATCATACCTGTCTGCACTAAATAGAATTCAAGATTAAAAATCTGGTCAATTCCTTGTGCTTCCAATAGCGCCGCTATAGCATCTCCACCACCTAAGGCACTAGTTACTGCTGTACTGTTTAAAATAACTGGAATAAAGAAAATTGCACGGACTAAAGCACGTCCCTTGAATTTCATATTCAGCATCACTGCGATGAACAAACTAAAAATCAATAAAACAGGAATATTGATTAAGGCATCCAGAGTCGTGTTGACCAACTCTACACGAAAACTGGTGTTTGATGTAACGTGCTGACTCCAAGCATAAACATAATTTTTAAATCCATTAAACGTCGAAATGATTCCGTCTGGTGTCGGCTCTAGAGTAAAGAAGCTAAAATATAAACTTCTGATAAACGGTATTAGGAAGAACATTAAGAATCCAATCATCCAAGGAGCTAAAAAGACGAAAGCCCAGAAATGTTTTTGACGTTTGTATCCTTTGATACCGTTCTTTTTCGGAGGTTGAATAGTTTTATATGTTATTGAAGACATTTAATCCACCTCCACAATAACATAATCCAACGCCGGAATGTCATATCCAAGAACATCCGTTACGGGGATTAGGTTATAGTTTATAATAATTTCCAACCCTTGTGAAAAGGTTACTTTAAACAGGTTGTTCGCAATTCTTTCATGATCGATGAGGTATCCAGTATGAATACCAAGTTCATCTAGTTCTTTGATTTGTGATTCAATTCGATCTAACCAATTCGTGTATTGAGTGGAAATGTAATAATTGAATTCTGTTTCTTTTAATTCGGTAGAACTA
>CAZUQS010000161.1:0-3842 GCA_964622615.1 uncultured Candidatus Izemoplasmatales bacterium
GTATCTGCATTTGAAGGTATCGAAGATGGACAAATGCCAAATGGTTCTACACAATTTGAAAAACGTGGTATTGCAGAAGAAGTATCCACTTGGGTTTCTGAAAACTGTATTCAATGTAATCAATGTGCTTACGCTTGTCCTCATGCTTGTATTAGAGCAATACTAGCTACGGATGAAGAAGTTGCGAATGCACCTGTTGATGCTACTTGGCTAGCTGCAAATGGTAAAGGACTTGAAGGATTGAAATATCGTATTCAAGTATCTGTATTAGATTGTACTGGATGTATGGTTTGTGTGAACACATGTCCTGCAAAAACAAAAGCATTACAGATGACTCCACTTGTAGACAACGTAGAAAAGAAAGAGCATGTTATAGCTGATTACAACTACAATGAAGTAACATACAAAGATAATATACTAGGTAAAAACAACTATAGAAACGCAGTATTTGCAAAACCATACTTCGAATTCTCAGGAGCATGTGCTGGTTGTGGTGAAACACCATATATCCGTTTTGTTACTCAACTATTCGGTGAAAGAATGATGATTGCAAATGCAACTGGATGTTCTTCTATTTATGGAGCTTCATTCCCAGCTACACCATTCACAAAAGATAAGAATGGTAGAGGTCCTGCATGGGCTAACTCTTTATTTGAAGATAATGCAGAATATGGATTTGGAATGAAAATTGCTCAAAACACAATGAGAGCTAGAATTGAAAATGTTATCGTTACTGAATCTAAATCATTTAAAGGTGAATTAAAAGATCTATTAAATGAATGGATTGAAAATCAAAAAGATGGAGATAAAACATTAGAATTATCTAAGAAAATTATTCCATTGCTTGAAAAAGAAACATCAGAAGCTGCGAAAACATTACAAGAACTTCAACAATATTTCGTAAAACAATCGAATTGGATTATCGGTGGAGACGGATGGGCTTATGATATTGGTTATGGTGGTCTTGATCACGTAATCGCCAATGAAGAAGATGTAAATATTTTAGTGTTAGATACCGAAGTGTATTCTAATACTGGTGGACAATCTTCCAAAGCTTCAAGAGCTGCATCAATTGCGAAATTTACTGCTTCAGGAAAACCAGGCAAGAAAAAAGACCTTGGTGCTTTAGCGATGACATATGAACATGTATATGTTGCTTCTGTTTCACATGGAGCAAATGCAACACAAATGCTAAAAGCAATGAAAGAAGCAGAAAGTTATCCAGGACCGTCAATCATCCTTGCTTATTCACCATGTATCGCACATGGAATCAGTGGTGGTTTAGGAAATTCACACCAAGAAGCTAAATTAGCTACCGAATGTGGATACTGGCCAATTTATCGTTTCGATCCAAGATTAATAGAACAAGGTAAGAACCCATTACAAATCGATTCAAGAGAACCAAAATGGGAAAAATACCATGATTATCTATTAAATGAAAATCGTTACCATCAATTATTAAAGACAGAACCTGAAAGAGCAGAAATCTTATTGCACAAGAATGTTATTGATGCTAAGAAGAGATGGGCTATGTACAAACGCCTAGCTGCTATGGATTATTCCGAAATTATAGAATAAAGGATTTTAAAATGACACTCTCGAGTGTCATTTTATTTTGCTTTTATCACAAATATTTCACTAAATATATATATAATATATGTAAATCTATATATAGCAAAAAAAACATTTCAAAATAATAACGTTTTGTTATATAATATATTAGATACGTATTTTTGAAGGAGTTAATTATATGCGAGTATTTACAAAAAAAATTCTTATTTCATTCCTAGCGTTGTTCGCAGGAATGTCAGTAGTAGCTTGTAACAAAGAAGAAACTACAACAGTTGCTACAACACCAAATGAATCATTGATTCCAAAATTATCAAATCCAGAAGAGGTGTTCGTTTCTACAGCTGATTACGACATTACTTATAGTGATTTATATGAAGAACTTAAGAAAAATGATGGTTTAAATCAATTGTTAACAATGGTTGATTTAGACTTGTTAAGCAGTTATGTTAGTTTGATTACAAACCAACAAATTGAAGATAAAATCAATATTCTACAATATGCATCAGATGATCCGGATGAAATTGCAACTTACACAGCCGAAGAGAAAGCTGATCTTGAGAAAGCTTTTGAAGACAGTATATATTTATTAGGATACAGTGATGATCCTGAGGAATATGTAAAATCTCAAATTGCCAAAGAACTATATATTGAGGATTTGTTAACGGATGTAGCTAATATGGATGAAGATTGGTATTTAAACCCTAATACATTGATGACTTATTATTCGAGGAATTATTTCGAAGACATTCAATTAATTAAGGTTAGATTTTCATCTGAAGCAGAAGCAAAAAGTATCTTAAGAAGTTTAAATTTAGTTTCAAAGAATGGACACTTATTACTTTATACAGGTACCACTGAACTCGACAAAGTTCCAAGTTCCGCTCTGAATGAAACAAATACTAGAAGTTTAACAGACAATGAATTATTGAATAAGTTTTTAACTATGTACGATTTAGTGTATGGTGGGTATGAAGATGTGTTGGATGTAAATTCCACATATCAAGAAGTGTTAACAAGTGATTTGTTTACAGTGGATTATGATGGTTTAGTAAACGTTAATACAAACTTCCCAACATTTGTGTACCAAACACTGGGAACGTATCAAAATTATGCTAACGATGTAGATGACACATTATTTTACACGTATGAACCAGTAAAATACGCCGCTAATGAAGTTAACTTTTATTATATGGTATTGAACCTCGACAGAACTGACAAAGTGGATGTAACAAGTTTTGATGGGGACGCTGCGGCGTTAGTAGCTTTAATCGGACAAAGTATATATGATGAAATTTTTGATACATTGCTTGAATCTACGATCATTAATTCTTCATTTGTAGCCAATAGAATGAATGAATTAAGAGCCGAAAATGATTTTATGGTATACGATTATTTTTTGGGAGTGGATTATATTCAAAGGTATACTGATTTTGTTCAAAGTGAAACAGGGGATGCGTCTATCGTCGCATCTTATGGAGATAAACAAATTACTGCTGATCAATTATTAGCATATGCTTTAGACCTGAATGCGCCGTTATATGCGATATATTCAGCTCAAACAAAAGCAGTTCTTGCTGCACACTTTACTGACGTATATTGCGACGAAGGTTCTAAGTGCTTCTCGGATATTGAATTAAATCTATCGACCGCGAAAACAAGCAATTTAGCAGAACTAGCAGAAGCGAAAACTCAGTTTGAAGAAAGTTATTATTCTACGTATTATACGTACGAAGAATATATTTATCTTGCATATGGAGTTAAGAGTGAAACAGAATTACTGTTAAAATACTATGTTACTTCAACATTGCAACCATTCTTCATTTATGACCAAATAATGAGCGATAATTATGATGTGCTAAATGATTTATTAGCATTAACTCAACCATATTATGACAATTTCTTTAGTTTAAACGTAGAGCATGTATTGATCTATGTAGATAGAGATGAAAATGGTGCACCTGATGATTATCAAGAGTTTTATGATGGGTTACAAGATCAAGTAGCCTATGAGTTGAAATTAGAAAATTTTGAAGATGCAATACAAACATATCTAGAGGATAGTGATCACACGTTTGCAACATTACTTACTACTTATAAAAAAGCTAAATTTGACGATGTTACTTGGGGCGAATTCAGAAGTTTTGGGTTCTACTTAAAAAATGAAGTTCTTGGAGATTTAACATATAAAGATACCGTTGGAGCTTATGAGCAATCTTTTGTAGATGAATTGGTAAAAATGTATGAAGATTATCAATCACCATTAACATCAG
>CAZUQS010000162.1:0-3802 GCA_964622615.1 uncultured Candidatus Izemoplasmatales bacterium
TATATTAAGAGGATCAGAAAAATTTGTAATAAATAGGAGTTAACAACTATGGATATAAAAGATATTAAAAAAATTGTAAGAGACGAAATTACAGAGAGCATATTTCAGTTGCAAGACTTTCTGCTTGTTGGAAATTGGAAAATGAATAAAACAAAACAAGAAATTATTGATTTTCTAAACGTGATAGTGAATCATGATTTTGCTGAAAAAAACTCTATTATTGTTATACCTTCTAGTCCGTATTTGTATTTATTCGAAGAAAAATTACGTTATAGTAAAATTCAGTATGGCGTTCAAAATTTCTATCCAAAGGATGAAGGAGCGTTTACTGGAGAAATATCAATTCAAATAGTGAAGGATTTTGGATGTAAATACGCTATTGTTGGCCATTCTGAAAGAAGAAATATATTCTTTGAATGCGATGCATTTACTTCCAAAAAAATAAAAGCTTGTATCGAAAATAAAATCATTCCTATTCTATGTATCGGAGAACATCTCGAACAACGAAAAAATGGAGAATACAAAAAAATATTAGTAGATCAAATTAGGGAAGACTTATCAAAAGTTAGTGGAGATGAACTTTCTACAGTTATCATTGCTTATGAACCAATTTGGGCAATTGGCACAGGAGAGACTGCTTCTCCAGAACAAGTAGAAGAAACTCATATCTTTCTAAGGAATTTCTTAATAGAAGAATACGGAAATGAAATTGGTAATAACATTCCATTATTATATGGCGGTAGTGTTAAGCCTTCCAATATAAAAGAACTTGCACTTGCACAAAGTGTATCAGGATTTCTTATCGGAGGAGCTAGTTTAGATGCTCAAGCATTGATCGAAATGAGTAACATATTAGACGGCAAATAGGGTTTGCCTTGTGAAAGGATCGTGGAATATGGATATTAATAAATTTGAAATACTCGTAAATAAAGTAACCGCTAATGTTCTTGATAAAATAGATCCTAAAAGCAATTATAAAATTGGTGCAAAATCTTGTTTAATTGTAATGCCAAGCATATGTATTGGAGTGAAAGAATATTTTGAGTACATAACGAAAAATTATACAGATCATGAATTGTATTTAGGAGTGAAGGATACTTCAGTACAATGTCAAGACATAGAACAATATGCGAATGTTCATTCTGTAAAATTCGACTTAGAAAATAGCGAGTTTGTATATTTGCTCGATTCGGTTGAATCCGTAATTGTAGTTGGCCTTAAAATCAATCAAATGAAGGCTTTAACCCAAACGGATGATACAGATGAGATTAATCATCTTATATTAAGTAGATTGATGGTAAATAAATCTGTGAGTATCTTAATGAATACGAACAAGTTAATCTATAATCGAGTATCGGATACTATCATTGAACTTGAACAAATGGGGATTAAGGTGTCAAACATTCAACAACGTAAAGCTTCATCAGTTGAAAAAATTGATTTAATTACAGAAAATTATGTTGTTAATTTAAAGAAAAGTGGAGTGAATACTCTTGTGATTGATAAAAAACAATTGATTACACCACTTGCAAAAGATAAATTACGTGACTTAAAAATAAAGATTAGTTATAACGAGGAGGATACATTATGATTTCAATCAGTTTAATAGAAAAGCTTAGAGCTGAGATGGAGCAAAAATATGGAGAAAACAGCAAACCTATTGCGGTTAGTAATGCAGGAGGCTTGTTAGGATGTTTTGAACATGTGGAAGATGCTATCGAGGCAGCAAAGAAATCACAACAAGAATTAATGAATCTAAGTATGAAATTGCGTGGGGAAATTATAGCTGCTATGCGAAAAGCAAGTATCGAAAATGCTGAAAAATTAGCTGTAATGGCTTATGAAGAAACCGGTATGGGTAGAGTTGCAGATAAGATAATTAAGAATATACTTGCAGCTGAAAAAACACCTGGAACGGAAGATTTAAAGGCTGAAGCATATACTGGTGATAATGGCATGACGTTGGTTGAAATGGCTCCTTATGGTGTGATTGGATCTATTACTCCATCAACAAATCCTAGTTCAACCATTATTAATAATAGTATTAGTATGGTTGCTGCAGGAAATGGAGTCGTATTTAATCCTCATCCTAACGCAAAAAAAGTAACAAATGAAACGATTTCACTTTTAAATAATGCAATCCATAACGCAGGTGGGCCAAGAGAGTTATTAACATCTCCAATCAACCCTACTATGGATACCAGCAAAGTCATTATGAGTCATAAAGATATTAGAATGCTAGCAATTACTGGCGGTGAGGCTGTTGTTCAGGTAGCTATGAAAAGTGGTAAGAAAGTGATTGCAGCAGGACCAGGTAATCCACCTGTTATCGTGGATGAAACAGCAAACATTAAAAAGGCAGCATCTGATATTGTAAAAGGTGCAAGTTTTGATAATAATGTGTTGTGTACTGCTGAAAAGGAAGCATTTATTATGAACAGTGTATTCAATGATGTTAGAGATGAAATGCTTCAAAATGGTGCTTATCATCTAAAACGTCATGAAATAGATATAGTTACAAACGAAGTATTTATGAAAAGTAAAACTGGAGAAACGGTTGTGAATCGTAAGTATGTTGGTAAGAATGCATCAGACATTCTTAAAGCATGTAATATCCCTTGTTCTCAAGAATACAAATTATTGATTGCTGAAGTTACGGATAGTCATCCATTTGTAACGGTTGAAATGTTAATGCCTGTACTTGCATTGGTAAGAGTGTATTCGATTCAAGAAGCAATAGATAAAGCGGTAGCCGCTGAAGGTGGACGTCATCATACAGCAATGATGCACTCTGAACATGTGACCAATTTAACAATGGCAGCACGTGCTTTGGATACAACCATCTTTGTAAAAAATGCACCATCATACGCAGGACTTGGAATTGAAGGCGAAGGATTTACTAGTCTTACTCTTGCAACTCCAACAGGAGAAGGTGTAACATCAGCAAGAAGTTTCACAAGATTAAGAAGATGTACCTTATCTGGTGGATTTAGAATAGTTTGATCTATTAATAACTAGGAGTGAATAAAATGGGACAAGTTGATATCCATAAAATTAAAGATGCAGGCATTGTCGGAGCAGGTGGAGCGGGTTTCCCTACACATGTTAAGTTAAATGCCAAAGCTGATATCGTTATAATAAATGGAGCGGAATGTGAGCCATTATTAAAAGTTGACCAGCAGTTGATGGCATTTTATAGCGATGAAGTAATTGAAGGATTAAAAATCGCTATGAATCTAACTGGAGCAACAAAAGGATATATAGGGCTTAAAGGAAAATACAAGGATGCTATTTCTAAATTAGAGAACCTAATTAAAAATGAATCTTCAATTGAATTGAAAATCATCGATGATTTTTATCCAGCTGGTGATGAGCAACAACTAGTTTATGAAATAACTAGAAAAGTTGTTCCTTTGATGGGTCTTCCTCTAGATGTTGGTTGTGTAGTCATAAACGTTGGAACAGCAATCAATATTGCTAGAAACGTTCCGGTTACAGAACGAGTTATCACAGTTGCTGGAGCTATAGATAATCCACAAACATTGATAGTTCCTGTTGGTACATCATTTAGGGAGTTGATCAAAGCCTGTGGTGGTCCTGAACATTCAGAAGATTATACAATGAATGTTGGTGGACCGATGATGGGGTATATTGAAGAAGATTGGGATGCGCCAGTTACGAAAGTTTCTGGGGGAATAATAATTCTTCCAAATACACATAGTCTCATCGTAAAGAAAACTAGAAAAACACAAACAGATCTACAATTAACAAAGGCAATATGTTGCCAATGTAGTTATTGTAC
>CAZUQS010000163.1:0-3725 GCA_964622615.1 uncultured Candidatus Izemoplasmatales bacterium
TGCTCTTGATGGATATACGGAAGATGATAAAGAATTCGATTTCAAATGGGAGTCTCATAAAGGTGATGTTGAGCATAGTATTGTCCATACCATTCATCTCAATGTTGAAGGCAAAGAAGAGATATCTACAGTATATGAAGTAACGCATGATTTTAGTGAATACGAACGTGTATTTGAGAAAGTTGGATTTACGCAGCTAGATTCTGTAGTGTTACCTGAAAGAACAATATACGTATTACATAAACAAGTGTGATAGAATTTATTTTATTAAAATATTAAACAGCAAATATACTTGCTGTTTTTTTTATGATATAATAGCTTCGAGATTCATTGATTTAACATAACTTCAATTATACTGTTATTTTCGAGGAGGAAATATATGTTTAAGAAAATTACATCGCTACTCATTATTTTTGTTCTGTTTTTTACATTTGCTTCGTGTTCAGAAGAACAAGCAAACTTAGAGGATAACATACCAAGTTATTCAGCATCTGAATTCGCAGATGAAACTTCACCAGTAAGAAAAATTATGTATGAGGTCGATATTGCTCTTAATGTAACAGATCTTGCTGAAGCATCTGATTTCTTAAAAGCACAACTCAGTAGTGATGAGTGGTTTGACAGAGAAGAAATCTCTTCAACTTCAGGAAATTATATAATCCGAGTCAGAACTGATCGTCTTGATGATTTTGTTGAAATACTGAAAGATGAATTCTCATTGCGTAGTTATTCGAAAGTGGGGACTGATATCTCACTTGATTATCAAGATGCTGCAAATAAAATAATTAGTTTAGAAGCACAATTAGAACGTTTATTAGAACTTTATGATGAATCTACTCTGTCTGATATGATTCAAATAAATGAACAAATCTCAGATGTTGAAGTGGAAATTGATACACTTCAAGGAGAATTGAATCAATTTGATAGTCTAGTGGATTATAGTGTTATTAATCTGCGATTCTATGGATCAATAGTAGAAACAGATTCACCATTCTTTAACCGAATTGGTGAAGCGTTTGTTACTGGCTTTAATGGTTTGATTTCATTCTTTGATGGATTCTTTATTGTAATAGCTATCATCATTCCATTTGTAGTAGTATTTGGTGGAGTTGGTGTAGGAGTTTTTGTTATTATTAAAAAAAGAAAAAGTAAAATAAAAATCGATAAACCAATTGAAAAGGATAAGGAGTAATTCAGAGTAAACGACTGAAAATCCCTATCTCGCAATTTTTACCTTAGTATTATAAAAATTAATTATACACATTCGAAGGGAATAGATAATTGATATGAACAAACTAAATGAAAAAGAACAGCTAAATATGTTTTTGTTAGTGTTGCAAATTTCAATGCTAATAATGCCAATGATTTTGATCATGATAATTGTTGAACAATATAATCCAGCTAATATCCTAATCCCATATTTATATTGTTTTTCAGCTGCTGGCTGGATTATTAATCTAGGTAATGGAAGATTAGCAATGAATATTGATGAATGCAAATATAGAGTTTCTTTATCAGACATAAAACTTAGAAAAATAATTCATATTACTTCCGGTCCTAAAGAAATGTCAAAAATCGATTATGTATATCAAGTTTTAGGATTTGCTCTTGTTCTAGTAGGTATTATATTTTCATCAATTATAATTATTATAAGTAAGGTTAATGACGTAACTGTAATTTGGTATACAATTGAATCCCCATATTATTTAGTTCTATTAATTTATGTTTTATTCATAGCAATTATCGGAACTATAATAAGAGTGGTATTTTATTATAAAGAATACATTTGGTATAAAAGGAAAAAGAGAAATAGAGATAAGCATTAGTTTTTTGTTGTGAGCATATTACTGCATAAAGTAAATAATGATTTGCTTGAAACGACTGAAAATCCATTTGTTACTGATTTTTGATTGAAAGGAAGTATAATATATGAAAAAAAATCTTATAGTATCTTTATCAACAGTATTATCGATTGCTGCTATCGTTACATTTTTAGTTTTGTCTAATTACTCTTCTGTAAGTAAAATCTACGGAACATATACTTATTCAGAATGTGTATACTTAAATCCTTTATCGTCATCAACAATAGATTATCAAACTGAAATTAATGAAAATAAGTTTACTTATAATTTGGAAGATTATGAGTTTTTTATTTATAATGCTGACAATGAAATAATTGAAGAATATGCGGATATCGAATATGTGAATGTCGATTTATATTTTGATGTTGGTGAGTTCTCTAATTTTGGGACTGAAGGTTTCTTAGATAATGTTGAAACCAGATATGATATTTATAGTGAAGGTATAAAAATTGAATATGCTTTGTTTGTTGGTAGCGAAGATATTTACCTTGCTGAGACAAGAATGATTGGCGAAGACAATTCAGTTCTAACTTTTTGGACAGTCTTCATAATAGATTAGTCACTGATATTACTATATATATAATATTAATTTAATTTTGTTGCATGAAACGACTGAAAATCCATGTGTCGCTGGTTCAATTCCTGCCCGAACCACCATTAAGATAGATATAAAGCCATTTTGTGGCTTTTTTTATTTGCTTTGTGATGAATTAGTCCATGTGTCGCTTGGGGATCTATAAAATGCTTTCATGGTGTTTTAATAATTTGAAACAATATCACTTGTTGATTAGGGTTAATTCGGATCAAACTTTAATATATTACGGGTTCAATCTTATCTTTTTCATCCAAGAAGAGCAAAATAGAATCATCTGAGGATGAGTTTATTAATTATTTGATTTTCAACTTATTATCGTAAATTGAAATATTTTTTATCGCAATAGATGTTTAATGTTATTATATATTTAACAATGGGAGGTTTCATTTTGAAAAAATATATTTCTGGATTTATATTCGTGCTAATGAGCGTAGTTTTAATGAGTTGCTCATCAAATATATTTGTTGTTAGCTTCGATAGTAGAGGCGGTAATGTTATTGAAGCTATAGAAGTAGAAGAAGGACAAAAGATTCTAATTCCTGAAGTTTATAAAGAGGGTTATACTTTAGATGGTTGGTACACGAGCGCTAATAATGGAGATACTTTTGATGAAAAATGGTCTTTCTTAACTAATAATGTCAATAATGATACTGTTTTATTTGCTAATTGGAGTCTTAATCAATACACAATTACATTTGAAAGTAATTTGGAAGTTCATATAGATCTGGTTACTCAAGATTATAATTCGGAACTTGATGCTCCATCAGCCCCAACAATATATGGGTATGAATTTTTGGATTGGTATGAGGATGAAGCATCAACAGAGCCATTCGTATTCACAACAATGCCGGCAAAAAATTTAACACTATATGCTAAATACAGACTTAATGGACTTAGTTTTGATAAAGAAACCGGATCAATTACTGATTATTCAGGTGCACTTGATAAAATTGTAATTCCTAATGAAATAGATGGAGTTGTAGTCACAACAATAGGGGATTATGCATTTAAAGGTAATAACTTAACAAGCGTTTCTATCCCAAGCAGTGTCACAACAATAGGAGACTCTGCATTTGAGTGGAATGACTTAACAAGCGTTTCTATCCCAGACAGCGTCACAACAATAGGGGATTATGCATTTTTTAGAAATGCCTTAACAAGCGTTTCTATCCCAAGCAGTGTCACAACAATAGGGGATTATGCATTTGCGCGGAATGCCTTAACAAGCGTTTCTATCCCAAGCAGTGTCACAACAATAGGGGATTATG
>CAZUQS010000164.1:0-3721 GCA_964622615.1 uncultured Candidatus Izemoplasmatales bacterium
CCGTTAGTACTTATGAACCAGCTTTTGTAGATGAATTAGTAAAAATGTATCAAGATTATCAATCACCACTTACATCAGGGGATGACTTTATTTATAGTGATGGGTTTATTGAAACATCATTTGGAGTTCATATCATAAAAGCGGTGAACAATAATGATTTTGAACAACCAAGTGGTCAATTTACGATGACTTATGATACAGCTGGAGATCCAGCGTATTCAACGGACTTAGTGAATTTGAATGATCCGTTAACAAAAGCACAACTTAAAGTATATGCAGATTATAGATTTAGTGTTATTGTATATGGACATGGAGATTTAGAAGCTATATATGGTTTGGTTAGACCGGATATACCTACATCTGTAATGGCTGCGTTCGAACAATATTTCTCATCCTTATATGATGCGTTATATGTAGTTGGGTATATGAATGTCATTATTGCTGATCAATTCCTAAATGGAACATATGAAAATTCAATTTCAACTTACTGTGATTTTACAGAAGCGGAATTTAACACAAAATTAAATAACATTATGGATATTTATATGCACCAAATTTTAAGTGATTACGATCAAACAGAATAATTTAAAGTGCGATTGATTCGCACTTTTTAATAACGGAGGGCAATTATGAGCCTTATTGAAGAAGAAAAAATTATTAAAAAAAATACTTTATTTACGATGTTTATTAACTCGATTTTAGCAGTGGGAAAAATGCTTGCGGGAATCTTTGGAAATTCCGCTGTTCTAATTTCCGACGCTGTGAATTCGATTGGTGATATCGCAACGAATATCGTGGTATATATCTCTGCTATTTTTTCTAGAAAAGAAAGTGATTCCGACCATCCTTATGGGCATGAAAAAATTGATAGTATTATCTCAATCATTCTAGGATTTGCTATTATTGTTACAGCCTATCAAGTTGGAAAAGCTGCTGTAATTAAACTTTATGACTTTTTTGCAAATGGAGTCGCTATTACTTCTCCAGCATGGTACGCATTAGTGGTGGCTGCATTGACTATTGTAGTTAAGGAATACCTGTTTCGAAAGACTAAAAAAGATGCTAAAAAATCCAAATCGGGAGCTTTAATGGCTCAAGCGTGGGATCATAGATCGGATTCTATATCAAGTTTTGGAGCTATGATAGGTATATCGGGAGTTCTATTGGGATTTGGTTTTATGGATCCTATTGCATCTATTGTAATTGGCCTATTTATTTTGAGGATGGGAATCAAAATAGTATTATCAGGCGTTTCTCAAGTTGTTGATAAATCTGCGGACGAACAAACAGAAGAGAAAATTAAAACGATTATTTTACAGCACAAAGAAATTAGAAGTATTGACGAGTTAAAGACAAGAATGTTTGGTCTAAAGGTATATGTTGATTTGGAGATTGGTATGGATTATTCATACACACTTGAAAAAGCACATGATATCGCAGAGATTATACATGAAGAGATTGAAAATCAAGTGCCAGATGTTTTGCATTGTATGATTCATATAAATCCATATTATCCTAAGAAATAGTTCATTTATTGTTGATTTTTGTAAAATTGAGTGGTATAATATTTAGACTAAAGAAAGCGCTTTCGAGGAGGCATACATATGTTTTTATCAGCAATATTAAATTATTTAGATACCGGTCCAGACATTTGGGAAATATTACTAAGAATGTCATTGACTGCTGTATTTGTTGGAATAATAGGAGTTGAAAGACAACTTCGTCAAAAAATCGCAGGAGTAACAACCCACTTAATGGTGGCCTTTGGAGCTTGTGGAATTGCGATTATGCAAGATGCTTTGTACTATGACGCATTGAATACTGCAATTGCACTAGCAGAGCAAGGAATCAATGTAGCAATTCAAATTCAACGTCAAAGAGTTATTGCACAAGTTGTAACAGGTGTTGGGTTCTTAGGTGCTGGTACAATTTTGAAAACCCGTAATGGTATTTACGGATTAACAACAGCTGCCACTTTATGGTTAGCATCTATGATTGGTTTATCATTTGGTATGGGTGCATATATGATTGGAATTGTAATTTCATTATTTTCACTTATATTCTTAACATTTTTTAGAAAAGTCTTAGCGCGAACACCACTAAAACACATGGAGAGCCCCGAAATATTAGGTTCTGAAAGAGTCGATGATTAAAGAGACTATCTAAGTCTCTTTTTTTTATGAAATAAAAACATTCATATTTTTTGCAAAAGAGAACGAAATGATGTAGAATATTTATGGAATTTCGGAGGTGACTGGAATGATATTAGAAATTAAAGATTTATTTGTATCTGTTGAGGATATAATGATCCTTCAAGGAGTTAATTTAATCGTTAAAGGTGGACAAACACATGCAATCATGGGACCTAATGGAACTGGCAAATCGACATTAGCATCCATTTGTATGGGACACCCTAAATATAAAATAGAATCAGGCGATATCCTATTAGATGGAGAAAGCATTATAGATAAACCTGTTGATGAAAGAAGTCGAATGGGAATATTTTTAGCAATGCAAAATCCGACAGAGGTACCAGGAGTAACAAACTTTGATTTTGTCAAAGCTGCGAAGCAAACTAGAATGGAAGAAGGAAAGCATTTAAGAGTTGGTAAATTCATTTTGGAATTCGAAGGAGCTTCTCAAGATTTAAAAATGGGTAAAGGATTGGCTCATAGATACTTAAATCAAGGGTTCTCTGGTGGAGAAAAGAAACGCAATGAAATCCTTCAAATGAAATTATTAAGTCCGAAAGTGGCTTTTTTAGATGAAATTGATTCTGGTTTAGATGTGGATGCACTAAGAATTGTTGGAGAAAATGTAACCGCATTAAAATCACCAGATTTAGGGTTGGTATTAATTACACATTATCAACGACTTCTGGATTACATTGTTCCCGATTTTGTTCATGTTATGATTAATGGTAAAATCGTGAAGACTGGCGGAATAGATTTAATCGAAAAAATCGATCAACAAGGGTATGATTGGGTTAAAACAGAACTTGGAATTACTAATTTTGACGTGAGAAAAGTACCTGTTTCGTTAGGAACATGCGCTACAAAATCATTAAAATAAAGGATTAGATATGAAAATACCTACGTATTTGGACAATAAGCTATCAGTAATCCATTTCAATGAACAAGAAATCAAGAATAACTCAAACTATGAATTAACAGGAAATCGTATAACGATTCATGGTGTTGATGATGTCTATTTATTCATTGGGGATTATCATGAAAGCAATTTTGAATTAGAATTCTTATCTGATTCAGACATTCAACTTTATATTATTTTAAAATCATCTAAGCCTGCAGATTATACATTTAATTTTAATTTGCAAAGCAATGTAAAATTAGATGTTTTTACCGATGTCAGGAATATAGACAACACGATAGTTCGTTTCACGAAAAACTATCACGTGAACAAGAATTCTGTTTTAAATCTTTACACCGCATTGTTAAATAGAGGTGAAACAACACTAAAAGAAGTTATAAACTTGGATCAAGAGAATGCTGAAGTACATATCGATGTATTAAACATTGGATCTTATAACGATAAGTTTGTAGTAGAACAAGATGTGTTGCATAATGCGAAATCAACTAAATCTACTATCAACAATTCCTTAATTAGCAATTCAACATCAACATTGAAGTATTCGGTGTCCGGTAGAATTTTTAAGGGAAATGAATATATACTTTTAAAATTATCTATAATTTAGTTATAT
>CAZUQS010000165.1:0-3689 GCA_964622615.1 uncultured Candidatus Izemoplasmatales bacterium
ATAAAATCTCTAATAAAACTGTTTATTTGTATAATAATATACACTTGTAGTATAATATACATGTAAAACATTTTTTTAAAAAGGATGTGAGATATTGAAAGACATACAAGTGATTAATGATGTGATGAATGGTGAGCTTGACAAGTATACTGTATTGATTGACAAATATCACAATGAATTATTTCAATACCTTCATAATGTAATAGGTAGTATCTCTAAAACAGAAGAGATACTACAAGAAATTTTCTTTAAATCCTATCAACACTTTGATCGGTTTGATTCTTCCTATGCCTCTTATAGAATCTGGATGTATAGGATTTCTGGTAAACACTTAATGAAATATCTCAAAACATATCAAAAACCAGTTGAGAAAACGATCGTTAGTGCAAACAATCAAGTGGATAAAATTCTTCTTGCGATGGCCAAGACATTAAGACCCAAGCATTTCAAAATTTTATCTCTTTGCTACTTTAGTAATTTAGAGTTGGATGATATCAGTAAATCATTAAATAGTTCCGAGAAATCTGTTCAAAGAGCTATTAAGCGCTCAATGCTTAAAGTTCACATGAAAGAGCTAGACTGCGGAAAAGTAAGTAGACCAATCGATGAAGCTGCTATTGCAAAGTCGAAGGAACAATCTGCCAAGGTTATTATGAATCGAGTGTATATTTATAAAAACGAACATAAATAAAAGCGATATTTAGAATATCGCTTTTTTAATGGAATGAAATTAACCGATACGGATGTTTTTGATAGCTTTTGTTTTTGTTCTGTAGAATAAATCAAAGGCATTGTTCTGATAATCATAATTTATGATAAACAAGTACAAATAGCGGTCTTTCAAACGATTAAAGTAAGAAGTAGCTATTGAATGAAATAGTTTTGAATCCACAGTACGAATATCAATCCCAACAATCTTACGATTGGAATAATTGTTTTGAATGATTTCAAAATCTGTATCTGTTGCATCTGTTAATCCTCTACCAAAGTAATAGGTGCTTACAAAATGAGAACGAAACAGAGAAATGACATCTTCTTTTAAATCTTCTAAGTAATTACCATCCATTGCTTTAAGGCTATTGGATTCTACCAAATACTCTTTTAGAGTTTTATCTATAATTACACGAATACTACTAGAATCTGTAAAGATGTTCTGCGTAATAAAATATTGATTATGTTTTTGAAATATATTGATTAAATCAATGATTTTTTCATATTTGGAATAATCTACTACTACATCATGGTAGTTATGAATTAGATTGTTTCTATGAAAAATAATTTCTTTAAAGGTATCATAATATTTGTTGATCTCAGGAAAATCCTTGGATAGATTATCGACGATATTGTATAGAGGAATATCATCAATCAATTCATTATCATTTTCATTGGAAATATAATCTTTTACTGAAGATTCTAGATTCAGATATTGGGTGATAAATTGGTCTAAAGAAATCTTTATTTGATCTTTCTGAACTATTGTTTTATCCAACTCTCTTAGAATATTATTAACACGTTCTGGGTCAAACAGTCGATAGATGTATATCACAAGTAGCTGAATGGCTAAAACTGTAAAGAAGGCTGAAAATAAAGCAGCTTGAATGCTATATACTAGAAATAGACTGATGAGATTGAAGATGATGATAATCAAAGAGTAGATGATCACAAACATCATTTAATAATATACATCTTTTTCTAACTTCTTTATAATGTAATTATCATAGTCATCTTTCTTAGCTGCCTCAATATTGTGTAAGTAATAACTATATGAGATTGGTAACAACGCTATTAATGCGGCCAACGTTTGCATAGAAGAAGAAAAAATCCAGGTTACATTTGCATCGTTTGGATTCAAAGTGAATACTAAATAGATCACTACAAAAATAATAAGCAGACCAAAAAATAATATAATATTTTGTTTTAACGTTAAAAATTTTAATAATTGTTTAAAAAATAAGTTTTTTTCTTTTTCCATTGCTGCACCTCTAAGTTCATATTATATTAGAAAATCAATATTTTGTATTGCTAAATGCAAAAAAATATTCAATTTATTACAATTTTTCATAAAAACAACTCGATTTATTTATACAAACAAAAAGTTTCTCTAATTTTCTGAATAATTTCCGGGTTTCCTTTTGACTTACCGTCCAAACATCGGTATAATTATTATAACGTTTCTATACATAAGGAGAATAATATGAGAATAGGTATCATCGGGCCAATCGGTTGTGGGAAATCAACATTATCAAAATTATTATCAGATCACTATAACATTCCCCTTATTGAAGAACCAGTAGAAAAGAATGAGTTTTTACCACTTTTCTATGAAGATAAAGAAAAATTTGCACTTTTGAGTCAAAATGCGTTTTATAGTTCTTTATTCTTATTAATGTGGAGAACAAGAAATGAGAAATCTTGTGTATGTGATTCTACCTTATTCTCAAATCTGGTATTTACAGAATTATTACGCTTAGAAGGATTTATGTCCGCTTATGAAGTTGCGTTAACTTACGCGATTGCGGATGAACATTTAAAACGAATTCCTGATGTGGATATACATCTTGTAATTGTAAGAGGCACAGACCAATTATTTGAAAACGTGAAGAAGCGTGGCAGAGATATTGAAAAAGATCAATATGATTATCTAACCTTCCATTATGCAAACTATTATGATGTATTGGATCGAATATTTAGAAATTATAAAGTTCCAAAAGATAAAATTCTATATTTACATGTAGATGATATGTTCCAGGGAGAAGAATTCGAGAAAATCTGCAGTGCAATCGAAGAAAAATATAAAGAACTAAATGAGTAATTTAAAAGACTGACAATTGATTTTGTCAGTCTTATTTTTATTAAAATGAAATTCGTAACTATTAAGGTTGCATTGCTCCAAATAGTACAAGCCAAGCTAAGATTGATTTCGCTACTAAGCTTAGTACAATATAAGTTCTTTCTCCATATAAGTAATTTGACCATTTGCCAACTTTCTTGTATTGTAAGATCATATTGATTGGGAAGGTATTGAATGCTACAAAATACGTACCAACAATTGCCCAAACGAACCAAGGAACCATATCGTAATTTCCATTACCAGTCATATAAATAATAATGACTATCCAAGGAAGAAGTCCTGCAACTGTTCCCCATAAAAATGGACCCCAAGTCATATCTTTCTTCTCTTTACCTGAATTCAGTTTTTCCATGTATAAACCGAAGATGTTCATTAATGCATTGACTACGAAGATTAATAACAATGTAGCGATGTCGTATACACCAAATAATGTAGCAATTAGTACGATCATAATTGATGAACTAAGTGCGTATTCATACCATCTAAATTGATTAATACCTTTTTTTAAGTCTCTATTATAGATATCATTCGTTGCTTTTGGAATAGAAATAATCCCATGTGCTACTGCAGAAAGCAGCAAGAATAATGCGACCATAATTCCGAATGGCAAACCAAATAATTCTTTGATACCTGTTTCTAATGTCTGAGTATCTGTGTTAAAGAATAAGTATATTTGTGTTATTGTTGGTTTGAATTCTGATATTGTTTGAATCACTGTTGCTGAGAGTATCAGCATTAAAACCCCTTGAATAAGATGCAAACCACCCATGATCAAGTTGAATTTTCTAAGTTTTACTAGATTTAATTTTTCCATTTATTGTTCTCCTTCATTTAGTTA
>CAZUQS010000166.1:0-3618 GCA_964622615.1 uncultured Candidatus Izemoplasmatales bacterium
TGCGCCATCATATTGTTAGCTGCAAAAATAGCAGTTGGTCGCTTTTCCATTTTTAAAATTCGTTTTGTAATATCATATCCACTTTTAAGTTGGAAATCACCATAAAATATGTAGTCTTCATTTGTTTTTATATCATTTACACGAAACGCGTTCTCATATCCATAGAATCGTTCTCTACCTGGCTTGGAAGACATAGGCCCAGAGATGATGGCGATGTCTTGATGACCTTCACTAATCAAAGCATTAACTGCGTTATAGGATCCAGTAACATTATTAACAAATACAGAGTTAAAGTGAGATAAGTTGATTCCTCTATCTAATAAAACAATAGGAACCCCTAAAACTTCTAACTGATATAGATATTTAGAATTATATTCCACTTGATCTGTTTTGGGAGTAATGATTAATCCCTTTATATTATTTGTTTTAAATAAATCTAAGTATTTTAATTCCTTTTCTATTTGTTCATCTGTATTACAGACAAGCAAACTTGTAGAGTGTTTGTCTGATATACTAGAAATTCCTTTAATTACTTCACCAAAAAACGGATTAGAAATATCAGGAATAATTACACCAATAATATCAGCTTTCTTATTCATTAGAGATTGTCCCAAAATAGTATCTTCATTTGCAAGCTCAGCAAAAGCGTTTAGAACACTTTGTCTTGTTTCATCTTTGACATAACCACTTTGATTCATAACTCTAGAGACAGTCGCAACTGAGACGCCTGCTTTACTAGCAACATCTTTATTTTTAACCACTTTCATCTTCCCTTCAAAGCAATGTGTAATAATATTACATATGTAAGCCCTTGTATTACTGATATTATAGTCCAATATAACGACATTGTCAAGCATTTATGTAATAATGAATTAATAGTGTGAAATAATATTCCACATTATATTTTCAAATTACACAAATAATATCAAATCCTATGATTATTTCATGTTTCAGAGAAAACAAAAAAAGTTTACCTCAATTATGAAATAAACTTAATATATTAGTAGTTAGTGTTTATTATGTTAATAAAATGGATTAACATGGAACACTGGATTAATTCCACAATATGTGAATATTGCTTTTTGCACAAATCACATTAAAACTACATGTTCACATATAATAATCAAAACTTGTTATGAAATTCTAGTCATTTCCTTCGTTAGGTTGTTTTGTTATGATTGCTTTTAAAGCTAATCCTAAAAGAAGATAATTAAATATAAGTATACCTATTGAAATATATAAATGTTCCGTGTAACGGAAGCCTACATCTGACAAGTAAGTATAATAGACAAACAAGCAGCTTAAAAATATAAACACAATATTGATAGTTGCTGAATATATTATGAATTTAATAGTAGGTACCTGAGTATACACTTCCCGGATATATCCAAACAAGAATATAAACAAAGCTATTTCAAACATATACAAATATATTATTGTAATAAAAAGTGAACTCCACCAAATCAATTGGTTATTTCCGGAGCCATATCCTAGGTCTAATAATACTTTTGCAGAAAGAAAAATTGATATCGCAATCAATAGTGATGATACAGTAAGGAAAAATATTTCATAAGTAAATATTCTCTTTTTAACATTGGATTTATTATCCATCTGATAATCACTTCCTAATTTTAATAAATTCTATCACTTAAATTATTCGATATAATTACTCTATTTCAAATTCACTAGAAAGGAGAAATTCAGAATAATCACCAGGGCCAACGTGATCTATAAAGTTTATTGTTACCCGGTATCTACCGCTTGCTAACTCACCATATAACCATTCCCAAACGATTACTTGTTGTTTTTTAACACCAGTTTCCACAAGATATGCCATAGCATTAAAAGCAACATTATCAATAATATAAGGCAATTCCTGCCATTGATCATCTTGATACACTTCAATAGAATACCATGCTCCATATTGCCCTTGATTAGAACCAGTATACTCAAATTCAACAGTAACACCAGTTTTTGTAATAGTGTCTTCAATCACAACCATACTGGCGTCTGGAAAGTTATTTAGATTGTTTACACTTGTTTCATTACTTGTAATTGAACTGCTACAGCTTAACATAAAAACAAAAGCAAATACAATAAGTAAAGTAAAAATATTGAATTTCTTCATAATTATGCTTCACACCCATTCTGTAGAATCAAGTTTATATAAATACCTCTACATACTATTAACAATTTCATTATACATTTTATTGGACATAATTAGTTTTCAGTCGTTTCATGCAACTAAATGAAAAATTTAAATATGTCAAACTATATAATTTCATTAATTAAAGCATAATCAATTTCATCATCAGTTCTAAAATAGTGTATAAAATCTATGCTTTGATAATCTACGTACTTTATCATTGAACCGCTTATTTCGTTTGAATCATTTTGATAAAATTGTATTGTTATATCTGAGTTGCCATCAGATAGAATGATTATCAATTTTGCCTTTGAGCCAAGCATGTATGACATTGATTCAGAAATAGAACTCTGTGAAATTTGGTTAAAATATGCCTCAATTCCACTAATATATTTTGGGAATTCATTTTCACCAATAAAGTAAGATTCATAAGGAAATTCTCCAAACCCTGTTTTGAGTTTTTCAATACTTATTATTTTATAGGTGCTAACGACATTTATTGTTTGAGAATATTCAAAAGTTAGTACATTCCCTTCAGTAACACCTTCATAAATATCTAAGTTCATGTTTATTTCTACTTGATTAACAGAATTATTAGTACACCCTAAGAAAAAGACTAATGTTAAAAATGATAGTAAAAAGATGACTTTTTTCATAATTTGTCTCCTATTTTTAGAATTTATATTTTCGGATTTCTCTATTAGTATAAACAAATACCGATGTGTTTTTATTGGAATCAAATAATTATATCTGTATTATATCACATGGATTTTCAGTCGTTTCGTGCATTAGAATACTTTATTAGTTAACAGTTAGAACAAACAAACATTGTTCATTTGCGTAATAATCACCTATTTCATTATGTATGCTCAATACAATAAAGTATTGTCCTTCTTCTAAATTAGAATGATCTTCCCATGATTTCCAACTATCTATTAATGACGAATCTGAATTGTATATTTCGATATTAAAATAAGTAATTGTATCGCTTAGAATAAGGTCCATATCGTTTGTTTGTGTTATTGATGGAATCTCACCAAGATTTCCAACCATATCAAACCCAGACACACCAAACCCATCAGAGAATTGAGCTACAGTATAATCTCCATCTGTAGAGATTAATTCATGAGCACTTGAAGGAAATATTTTTGGTCTAACTTGCTCCTGACCATTGGAAATCTCTATAGTGTAATCAAAAATATCTTCTCCTGTATTAATAACGTACTCAACACCATAATTGCTTTTTGAACAGGAAACAACAAGTATTAAAAACAGTATAAGTACTAAACCTTTTAATACAAACCTTATTTTGATTATTGTAGTTTTCATTTTGTCGCACTCCTTAATAATTATATAAATATAAACAATCTAATTCTATATTTTATTTGAACTAATGGATTTTCAGTCGTTTCATGCAGTGAATATTGCATATTTTAAAGGTTACTTCTTATTTATTAAAAATTGTTTTCTTT
>CAZUQS010000167.1:0-3613 GCA_964622615.1 uncultured Candidatus Izemoplasmatales bacterium
TCATCTCATTATCATTCAAAATGATAATAGGTGAAATCCCTTTGTAGTGTCCAAGATAATTTAACGCTTCAAATGAAAGACCTGAGTTCAACGAGCCATCGCCAACTACAGCGATATTCTTATAAGGAATGTTTTTTGCTTTATTCGCAATTTCAAATCCAGCTAATGCAGCTATTGCGGTAGATGAATGTCCAGCTTCCCATACATCGTGAACCGATTCTGAGCGCTTTTGATACCCAGATAGTCCATCTAATTTGCGTAAACTACCGAAGTCTTTTGCACGTCCAGTTAGGATTTTATGTGGGTAACTTTGGTGACCAACATCAAATATAATCTTGTCATTTGGTGAGTCAAACACTTTATGTAAAGCGATTGTTAATTCAACAACTCCTAAATTAGATGACAAATGTCCACCAGTTTTTGATACGTTTTCTATGATAAAAGAACGAATATCTCCTGCTAATTCGTTTAATTGACCGTTATTCAGTTCTTTTACAAATTTTGGGTCTTTGATATCATTTATATTCATATTAGCACCTATTATTCAGTAAAGTCTTTTAAACCGCTTTCTGTTTTTAAGCTTACAATCATCTTCTCAGCCTTTTGCAATTCTTCATGGCATTCTTTTGCTAAAACAATACCTTCTTGGTATAGTTTCACAGATGCATCTAAAGAATTGTCCCCAGATTCTAATTGTTTTACTAACTTTTCTAATTGTTCCATTTTTTCTTCAAATGTACGATCATTCATTTATTTCACTACTTTCTTAAGGATTTCACAATTTAAATACCCATCATGAAATTCTACATCTATATTGGATGATTCATCTATTTCTGTAACTGATTTCTTTATTGTTTGATCTTGTTTTACGATTGTATAACCTTTTTTCATTATCGAAAGTGGATTAACCAAATCTAATTTTTCGGCACTACTTACAAAACGGTTTTGCTTATCTCTAAGTATCGTATATATAATTTGATGGAATCGCAGTTGATAATTATGGATATTTTCTCGATAATGCTCAATTTGCTTAGAAGGTTTGTAAGCTGTTAGCTTCTCTTCCAAATAGATTAGCTTTAACTTGATGTTTTCCGTTATTTTCTCTGGGTTCGCAATGATATTTGATTGGGTAACTTGTTTGAAATACTTGTTAGCTGCTTCACTTGCTCTAGATAGAGAAGTTTGCATACGGTCCATATATTTCGAAATTGTATTCAATAAATCTGTTTTACTTGGAACTGCTATTTCAGCAGCATGGGACGGTGTTGATGCCCTTACATCACTTACGAAATCTGCAATTGTAAAATCCGTTTCATGGCCTACAGCAGAAATAATAGGAATTTTAGAAGCATAAATTGCTCTAGCTACTACTTCTTCATTAAATGCCCATAAATCCTCTATGGACCCGCCTCCACGACCAACAATCAACACATCTACAAGTTCGTCGATATTTGCATTATTTATTTGGTCCGCAACAGATTCCTTAGCATTTACGCCTTGTACTAAAGCCGGATAAATAATAACTCTTGCTAGAGGGTATCGAATCGATAATACATTTATGATATCTCTAACCGCTGCTCCAGTTGGACTTGTTATAACGCCAATATTTTGAGGGTATTTCGGTAATGGTTTCTTATGTTCTTCCGAAAACATTCCTAATTTTTCTAGTTTTTCCTTTAGTTGTTCATAAGCTAAATACAAATCACCTATTCCATCTAAATCCATTTTCTTGATATACAGTTGATACGTCCCATATGGCTCATATATAGATATATGACCTTCTACTATGACTTGATCGCCGTCTTTGGGTTTAAAATTAAGAGTTTTTGTGCTTGATGCAAACATAACAGCGTCAATGGATGCACTATTATCTTTGAGTTTAAGGTATAAATGGCCTCTTGAATGATGTTTGAAATTTGAAATTTCTGCTTTCAATAATATTTTTTGTAAGTTTTGATCATTATCAAACTTAAATTTTAGATATCTATTTAATGCAGAAACAGTTAAAAATTTACGTTCCATCTATTTTATTAGAGATCTCTTTATGTTATCCAATAGCTTGTTGTTAAAGCGCTTCGCTGCATCATCATCTAGATTCGATAACTTCTTCGTTAAATTAATCGCTTCATTCATCGCTATTTCAAATGGTAGATCTGTAAACATCATTTCATAAACGCAGTGTTGTATAATTCCTAAATCAACGAGGTTTAATCGGTCAATAGTATATCCAATTAAATTACTCGAAATCACCTTATTGATTTCTTCAACATGTGATAATACTTCGAGGTATCGATCTATTATTTCTTGTTCATAATCTGCTTTTTCAAAATCTCCACCTATGGAATTTGTATATAGCAATGTAACAACATACTCGCGAAATTCTGACCTTTTCATTCTCCATCACCTTACTCTCAATTATAAATATTTTATCACAGTTGGGGTAATATTAAAAGGATTTTAAATCACTCTTAATATAAAAGCAGAGCTAAATACTCTGCTAAGATATCTATTTATTTTGTTTCCGATATACATATGCTTCAAAAGCATTTAATTCAACGATTTCCATTAAATCTCTTTGGGTAGAATTACTATAGAAATAATGATAATCTAAGGCATCTATTCCAGTTAAATTAATTGTAATCGGATAGTCTTTAAAATTACAAATTACTAGATAATCCAAAGTTTCTCCATGATTGATATATGAAAAGTGTTCTTGACTATCTATATCTAGAAATTCAATATCACCAAATATAATATTGTTCTTATCAACTTGACGATGTTTTAGAATGAACTTGTACGTTTTTAATACCGAATTTTCCTGTTTTAAATCATTGTCAACATTAATATCCGTATAGTTATAATTTACTTTCATCCAAGGCGCAACGTTCGAAAAGCCAGCAAATGCTTCTTTTGTCCATTGCATTGGACTTCTTGCATTATCTCTTGAACGATCTCTTAGAGCTTGCATAGCTTGTTCCTTTGAAGCTCCTCTGTTCAAGAAGTTATTATATTCTGTAAATACTTCTACATCTCTAAAATCATCAATATCTTCGTATAAAACATTGGTCATTCCGATTTCTTCACCTTGGTATGTAATTGAAGTGCCTGGCATAAAATATAGAGCAATTGCCAGCATTTTCGCTGATATCACGCGATATTCTTTATCATTGCCATAATGAGATACAATTCTTGGATGATCATGATTATGCCAGTAAATTAAGTTCCATCCTTTGTCTTTTAAAATCTCAACCCAGAAATTAAATGATTTTTTAATGTCAGAAACACGTAAAGGACCTTTCCCCCATTTACCGGTAAATATTCCATCTATATCTTGTATATCAGCCCAAACATGGCCAAAATGTATTAGTAAGTTAAACTCATCCGAATCAAATCCAACGTATTTCAATGCTTGCTCTTTAGTAGCACCACCAGATTCTCCTATAGTAAGCAATTGATTTGGAATAAACAACTCCTTAGCAAGTTCCTTAATATAATCATGATGCTTTGGCAAGGAAGAAAAATACTCATACCCAGGATACCCATCCGGGAAAGCCCAATCTTTTTCAAGATGATTTGCGGCATCAACACGAAATCCATCAACACCTAAATCAAC
>CAZUQS010000168.1:0-3602 GCA_964622615.1 uncultured Candidatus Izemoplasmatales bacterium
TATTGCAACGTCAATACATAAAGATAATCAAATTCAAATTCATTTAGAACCAGTAATTCTTGGAAGTGACAGTGTATATTCAAGGATTCACTATGAAGAAAATTTGGTTCAAGTACATTATGAACCTCAAGAAAAAGAATCGTTCCAAGGGATTGGTGCTGGACGGTATCCTACCGCTAGCGCAGTCGTCTATGATTTGCAACAGATTTTAGAAGACAACAATGATGCGATATCTTATGTCAATCATTGTGATATTAACAATGGGTTAGAACGTTATCATTTTTTAATTCAAAAAAATAATCAATTTATCAAAACAAAATTATTATCCTTTGAAGAACTATTACAGGATAACGACATACTTGCAGTAGCTAGAATAGACGAGTCTATCCTAGAGCAACTTTAAATCATACAATTAAGTGAGGGGCATATGAAAAAATTAGTACTAGTTCTTTTAATGGTTTTTACGATTTCGTTATCGAGTTGCACAGCGGATGGCTTGTTTTGCAATATAAATCCTGATCTTGAGATGTGCTACCAGGAATATACGCCGATTACAGACGATACAGAAGGAATCATTCAAAGTCTTGGAGTGTTAAATATCATCGACTCAGCAGAAGATTTTGATCTGTCTTTGCAAACACTTCATACCTTTCGTCATTTAGACAATGAAGATATTCTTTATGTGGATATCCAAGAATTTCTTTATGTACTACAAGATGCATTGGTCTATTATCAAGTAACAACAACAGATACGATAGAAATTACGTATATTATAAATTACAGTGGAAATATCTTTGGAGGCTACGAGTATTCGTTGGTTATTGATCCAGTTGAAAATACAATCTATTATAATGATTTTAATTTTGGAGGAAATTTCAATTCCTCTTCTAATATCGATTATGACTCGGATTTAAACGTAGTGGATAACGAGTATATAGAAGGTGATGTTACAAAGACAATTGATCTTGATGATTATGATATCACCATCGCCAAAGAAGAAGAGGTATTCTTTATTCCTCTATATTTAGCGAATATGTTATTCACAGGTGATTATTTAAATGTCTACCAATCTGGTAATAATCTCTATGTGGTAGATGATTTTTATGCAAATGAAGACATTATCAATACGAATGATTTGGGTGTTGAAATGAATGAACAGAACATCATCCGTAATACGGTGAATTATACTGCGTTATTCTTCGATTATTACTATGGGTTAAAGGACTTTTTAGGCATAACATCTTTTAAAGAAGAACTCACAACAAGAGGATTTTATGACGCCCAGTCTCTAGTAGAATTGGATGTCTTATTACAAGAATTCATGTTTAGTCTAAATGATTTACATAGCTCAATTGTTGCATTTGGATACAACTCAGATGCAGTGCAAACGGTAATGCCTCCGGATGATAATAAGTTATGGGATTTATATGATGTATATCTTAGCGATGAATGTCTTGATCGAACCGGTGAATTCAATTTTACAGAATACGATGAGTATTATATTTTAGAGTTGAATGAATTCACATTGGACACATTAGAGTATATGCAAAATGCGTTCGTTGATATTGATGCAACCAAACCAATCTATATAGACTTAGCATGTAATGTGGGTGGCAATTTAGTAGCTGTATTTGAAGTGTTGATGTATATGACCAATGATCCAGTTGATTTTCGTTATACCAACCCAAGTACTGGAGAAATCTATGTAGAGAGCTATCAGTTAGATACCGGTAGAGCGGTAACGAATGATTTTTACATCTTTACATCAGCGGCTACATTTAGCGCTGCGAATCTAACCGCATCGATGGCTAGAGACAATGCGTTAGCAATGATTTTGGGTACTCATACCTCAGGAGGGGCTTGTTCGATTATTTATACGGTGTTACCGAATAATATGGTTCTAACGCATTCTAGCCAATTCGCTATGATTGATAAGGACAATCTCTTGATTGAAGCGGGGTTAGCGCCTGACTATATGATCGATTATAGTATTTCATTAGAAGAGACATTGGAACACATCTACCTAGATATTGGTGCAGATGTATTCTATGGAGTAACAGAAGAATAGAAGATGATGTGTCTATATACTACGATATGAAATGAATGTAAGAATAATTGTTTTTTGGACAAAAAAATAGTATTCAAAGGAGCATATATGAAAAAAAGTAGTTTATTACTATTCCGTTTTTTGATCATTCTATTACTAACAAGTTGTTCCGCTATCAGAAGAGACTATGATGATATGGAATTAGAAGACATGGCAACGAGTCAATATGGATTTACTCAAATGCTATTTTTTAAAATAGTTGATTCAGATACTGCCAAAGAATTAACTGGAACTTCGTATACAAACAGTGGTGTGATATATGGATTAAAAGATGGAAATTATGAAATGTTGTTTGTCCCTCGTAAAACCGCAGAAGACCCATTCTTTATTACCAATTATTTTATCTATGATATAGAAGAAATAACCAATATGTTGAATTCATTGAAGGATGATTCGGATCATGTATTGTATAACAATCCTTCTGGTGACTATGGTGGTCTTTCTATCAGTGTTTCTCCATACCAGTCCATTCATACAGCGAACCCAAACATCGTGTTCGATAGCCCATTGTTTTATATTTTTACAACCGATGATGCGGTGTTCTATGTTGGAATGGAAGCAGGGGAGTATCTGTTCTTTGATATGAATTTTGAAATGAAGTAATTGCTGTTGTTTTAAAGTTATAACTATTCGCAAGCAGCAAATAGTAACGCGTGATTTAAATGCATATGAAAAGAGTCCCTTTTATAGGAACTCTTTTTTCTGTTATATGAAAATTATCTGATGTAATCACCATGTAGTTCAATGTAATCCTTAATGGCATTTACATATGCTTTGGATGTTTTTGATTTCATAGTATACATATCTTCATCTGCACGTTGGATAAGTTGATAGATATTTTCATTGCCTTCTTTGTCAATTGCAATGCCAATCGATACACTTATCAATTTATCAATCTCATTATGACTGCATTCTTTCAATAATTCTTTTCTTTTGGCTTCCACAAATTCTTTTGTCGTATCAGGAACAATGATTAAAAACTCATCTCCACCAATTCGAGCCATTTCTTTGTTATTAACGTTTTTAAATACGGACTTCATTTTATTCGCAAGAGACTTTAATAAATAATCTCCTCGTTCATGGCCTAAATAATCATTATTGACTTTTAGTCCATTTAAATCCAAGGATAAGATTCCAACATTACTCAATGGATTATATTGTTCTAATTTATGCTCTATATAATTCCGGTTGTTAAGGCCTGTCATTGTATCATAATTACTTAGTTTGTTTAGTTCTCTAAGAAGTGCATAGATTTGGGTTTCATCATAAAGAAGAATCATATGACCAAAATCATCCATTCCTTGTAGTTTAAATTCTTTTTCTCTTAAATGATAATGGTCTTTGTCCTCATCTTTTTCTTCGTTGACATTATAATCACTATATAACACAACGTTTTCTTTCAATTTGGTTTCTAGAAGTTCAAATCTAATGCCGACAACATTCTCTTCTTTAAGATTATATTTTTTAAGTAATAAAGGACTTATTTCGATAATAC
>CAZUQS010000169.1:0-3600 GCA_964622615.1 uncultured Candidatus Izemoplasmatales bacterium
TATGAAAAATCCAATTGCAACAGAAAGTCGAATGTTACTAATATATATTTTAGAAAAACTAGTCAATAGTTTATCCACAGTCTGTTGTGTTTTTATACGATCAGAATTTGGTAATATGACTGTAAATTCATCACCACTTACTCTTGAAACAACCGCTTTTTTTGGACAATTTTTGGTTAATACTTCTGCAGTTTTTATAAGTGCTAAATCTCCAGTTGCGTGTCCATATGCATCATTAATGATTTTCAATCCATTTACATCACAATTTAAAACTGCAAATGGATAAAGTTGTTTCATATCCAATATTTCAAGTTGTTCCATATAGTATCTTCTATTATACAAATCTGTCAAGGAATCATGTGTACTAATATATAACACTCTATCATAACGTAACTGTTGTTCCGTTATATCTCTTGATACTCCTACCGCTCCGATAATATTTTTATCCGTATCATATAAAGGCGATATTACTGTTTCGAATACTACAAACGTGTCGCCAACATCATAATTCCAGGTATATAGAGTTTTTTCTCCTTGAAATGCTAACTTATACATTTCTTCTCTTTCCTTTGTAAGAGTTATATCATATATATCGGTAGATTTTTTTCCAATTAATTCTTGCTCATTCATATGAATCGCAGTAAGACCTTTACCATAAATTTCTGTATATCTCATGTCTAAATCAACCACAAAGACAATATCAGAAGCGGATTCAAGTAGTAAGTTGTATTTTTGATTGCTGTACGATAATTTTTGAAGATTTTGCCCCGCTTGGTATTGATACTCAGCTGTCATATCTAAGAGTTCATTCAATGCGTGTCTTGCATCTCTAAAACCAGCTTTTTTATTTTTAGGAAATCGATAATTATAATTATCGCTTGGGTCAATTTTTTTGATATCTAATATTAAACTCTGTAACGGTTTATTAATATAGTACTTATATATGAACACGATTATTATTCCAACGCCAAAAATCATAGATAGAATAATTAAACTTAGAAACGTGAAAAATTTCGCATCTTGGTGTAATTCAGAACTAGATTTAAATATTCCCAATGTAAAATTCGAATTTGCAATTTTATCATAAGCAATTATACCTTTAACACCGGTTACACTTATCTCATCTGTGATTCCTGCATTACCAATAAATGATGTTATTGGAATGGAGAAAACTTCAATAGATTCTAGAATAATATCTGTGTGTTGTTCTGGATGCGCAATAACATTATTATTTTCATCAAATAAGAAAGCGAACCCACCCGCATCATCGGATATCTCATTAATAAATGCAGTTATACTTCGGATATCTATATCTACGCCAATGACACCAAGTAAATTACTTTCATCATATACAGCATAAGCTCCTGTAATAATTACTCGATCAGAGGTTGCAGTAATAAATGCTTCTGTGAAAATCACATTATTTATCAATATAGCACTTTGGTACCAAATTCTCTGTGTTAAGTCAAATGAAGGAGGAGGTACAAATCCGCTGGAGTTAATCATAGTCTTATCTGGCATACCAAAATAAATTGATGAGATCAATGGGTATTGTTCATCAATTACTTCTAAGTAATCCAACAAATCGTCCAAATCCTGTTGCGTCGAAATAAAACTATTTACCGATAAGATTATGGTTTCAATTTCATTGAATTCTTGTTCTACATTTTTCACAGCAACACTACGGTTCAAAATCAAGTCTGCAGTTTGTTCTTCAGAAATGATGTTCCCTAAAGAAACAAAGATTATTGATAATACAGCTACGAAAGCTGTTACCAGTGCTATTACAAATATAATTGGTTTTTTAAATACTTGCTTCATAAGAATATCTCTCTTCATCATTACTAATTTTGTCTAGAATATCACCAAAGATCCTTGCTTTACAAGGAGAAATCTTACATATTATACTTTGTTTTTAGGAATTATACAAACCACTACCAAAAAATATGGGTGAATGAATGTCAAATATACGAAAAAATTTCAATTAATGACTTAATATATCGAAAAAAAAATATCTCTAAAAAGAGATATAAATTAAATTTATTGAAATGAGGGTATTAAATTATAAGATGGTCCACACTGCAAAAAAGTGAAATAATGTACCCATAAACACAAATATATGCCAAACAAAATGTGAGTATTTGAATTTTGATACATAGAACACTACGCCCAATGTGTAACTGATTCCCCCAGCAAGCACAAAGTAATTATCTCCAACATTCTGAATAAAATCGTTATACACAAACATAATGCTCCAACCCATTAACAGATAAATTGCTAAATGAACATATTTAAATTTGCTAATCCAAATTGATTTAAATACAATTCCAATGACTGTAATCCCCCATAAGAATCCTAATAAGATGTATCCCCTTGTATTGTTGACTAAGAGTACAAGAAACGGAGTGTAAGTTCCAGCTATTAGAACAAAAATACTAGAATGATCCAATCGCTGAAATACAGTAAATACCCGCTTCATTTTTTCTGGGAAAGAATGAAATAATGTGCTGGATGCATATAATAAAATCATTGATAATCCAAAGACCAAAGAGGACAACACTTCATTCGTCCCTTCTGCTTTTATCAATAATAAAACGAGTCCCGCAATCGCAAATAGGAATCCTACTCCGTGGCTAACTGCATTTGCAATTAATTCTCCTAATGATGTTTTTTTCATATTTAGCCTCCAAATTACTATGTCACACATAATACTTTATCAAATTTTAAACGCATAGTCAATAAAAAAGAGTAACAAATTCGTTACTCTTCAATTCTATTACTGTATTGTATATTTTGGAAGATATACCCAACAACTTTAAAATTGTATATTTGCAAGTATTCCATAGGAATGATTTCTTTCCCATAGTAATTTACAATTCCCATAAGCTCACCATCACTTATGATGATTACATCCTCTAGAAATATACATAGTGAAAATTCCTCTTCAAACATTGGATAACCATCAAACGTAATAACTCTACTCATTTCTGCTTTATTAAAAAATACGGTTCCTCTTACATTGAATGATGGATAGTCACCATGAATTGGTTCTTGATTTGATGAACCATCGTTCAAATCGTAAAGATTATAATAATCTCCAAGAGCAGGAAACGGTTCTACAATCATATAGTCTCCATTGAAATCAGACCTAAAGTATATAGAGTTTTCCATAGGAAATACGATAAATTGCCCGTTTAGATGAATTGCAGCATACAAGTCTGTTATCTTGTTTTGAAGAATAATAGCGTCATCAACAAAACTCAAAATATAAGATTTGTTTGTTTGATACAATATTCCACCCTCTGGATTGAAAATTAATTCATAACTAGAATCCATATAGACTTCATCAAAATCAAAATTCCCATATTTTGACTCATATAAAGGCTCCAATATAATGGTTCCATCCATATCAATTTGTCCAACTAAATCATTTTCTTCAATATACCTACATAATTGTTCGCGCTTTAATTCAACGTTGAATTCAACCGCTTTTATTTTCGACCCGTTCTTTCCTCCCTCCCAATACTTCTCTCCCATCAACCAATCAACACAGGATCCAGTATTGTCTATGCCAAACGAATGATAGATAAAATTACTAAA
>CAZUQS010000170.1:0-3591 GCA_964622615.1 uncultured Candidatus Izemoplasmatales bacterium
TGAAGAAACGGTTTTACAAGATACTCAAGGTTGCGTTGGTGAACGTAACGCTTTAAAACAATTAAATGATTTTGTAGAAAAGAAGTTAAATTTTTATGATAACCGCAATGATCCTAGCATAGATTATCTGTCTGGACTGAGTCCCTATTTAAAATATGGATTATTATCCCCAGTGACCATCTATGAAACGATGAAGAATTTGAAATCAGAGGCTAAAGATGTCTTTTTGGAAGAATTAATTGTTCGAAGAGAGTTGGCTTACAATTTTGTTCTATACAATAAAGACTATGATCAATTCCATCATATGACCTATGATTGGGCGTATCGCTCTATGAAAGAACACGCGAATGATACAAGAGAATATATTTATACAATCGATGATTACATTAACGCAAACACACATGATGTATATTTTAACACCGCAATGAAAGAGATGATTTCTCTTGGTAAAATGCATTCCTATATGCGAATGTACTGGTGTAAAAAAATTATTGAATGGTCTAAAACGCATGAAGAAGCATATGATATCGCAATCCACCTAAATAATACCTATTTTTTAGATGGAAACACTCCTAACGGATATGCAGGAGTTGCTTGGTGTTTTGGTAAACATGATAGAGCTTGGTCCTCAAGAAACATATTTGGGAAACTTCGTTACATGAACAGTAATGGCTTAGTTCGTAAATTTGATATGGATAATTATATAAAAAGAATAGAACTTGAAATAGAAAAAGGAGAAAATATATGATATTTTTAAAAATGTATTTAATTGCTTTTGTAGTATTTTTATTAGTAGATATTATTTGGTTAACATTTGTTGCAAATAATTTCTATAAGAAACACATTGGGTTTATTATGACAGATTCACCAAACTTTGTTGCAGCGATCATATTCTACTTGATATTTATTGTGGGATTGGTGTATTTTGTTATTATGCCTGGTATTGATGCACAAAGCATTAGTAAAATCATCGTTGGTGGTCTTTTATTTGGATTCATCACCTATGCAACCTATGATTTAACTAATCTCGCTACATTGAAGGATTGGCCCCTTATCGTAACCGTTGTAGATTTAGCTTGGGGAAGTGTATTGTCCACAACCATTTCAGTTGCGACTTATCTAATCTATAATTGGATTTGGTAGATTATAATAGCGCTATAACGTATTTCTATATGATACAATATATATACCATAGTTAAATGTATTGGAGGTTATTATGATATCAAAGAGATATTTATCCAAAATTGAAGAGGGTTTTGCTTTGAAACAAGGACGACATCCATGTGATATAATGTTTTCTGATTTTCCGGAGTCTCATAAAACGGTTTTATCTATTTTTGAAAAAGAGAATTCTGTAATTATATTTAATCAGGAATTGACTGAAACCTTAAACGAATTAGAAGTGATTGCTTCATTGATACATGAAAGTAGACACGCTTATCAATGGTTCCAAGTGAACCATTCTGATTCATCAATAGAAGATCCAAATCTTCTTAAAATATGGAAACAAGAATTTGAGAACTACAGTCAACCTGAAGTGGAAAATTCGCAGACATATATCAATCAAGATATTGAAATTGATGCAATTGCATTTGCATCCATTCAACTCGAATTAATTGGGGAAGCGAAGTTGATTATTCCACCAGAAATATTAGAAAAAGTTAAAAAAAGAAAACAGATTATAAAAAGTTTAGAAAAAGTGTAAAAAACAGAATTATTTCTGTTTTTTTTATACATTTTTTCTTATTAATTGGTATAATTAGTTATAAGGGTGGTTATGATATGAAAATTAGTATAATATTTGATACATTTTATGGGAATACGCAAAAAGTAGCGGAACTCTATAGAGACTACTTAAAAGAATTTAATCCAAGTTTGGTAAAAGTTGATGTAGTTACGCAAGAAGTAATTGACGGGTCAGATTTGCTTATTTTAGGCGCACCCACCAGAGCATTTAATATGACAAAAAAAATAAAGAAAATATTAAAGAAATACAAATATAAAGATAAGTATTTTGTGGCATTTGATACCCGCGCTAGAATAGCAGATGTCAGTTCGAAACTTCTGCTTAAATTAGTCAGCAAGTTCGGTTATGCTGCAGAGAAAATTGAACATAGATTAATTCATAAAGAAGCCCTTAAATTAATGGACTATCAATACTATTTTGTGAAGGATACGGAAGGCCCATTGATTGAAGAAACTACAAAAAGTATTGAACAAAATGTAACAGTACTAATAGAAAAGATAAAGAGTCTTTCAAAATAGAGTCTTTTTTTTCAAAAGAGTGAGAGAGTTTAACAAATCAAAAGAAATATCAGCAAGTCAGTAGTAAAACAATTGTAAATTTAGTATAATGAATATAGATTTTAAAAACGATACAAATAGGAGGAATTAAATGAAATATATTTGCGATGTATGTGGATATGTTTATGACCCTGTGTTAGGAGATCCAGACGGAGGAATTGAAGCAGGTACTGCTTTTGAAGATATTCCAGAAGATTGGGTTTGTCCTTTATGCGGAGTTGGAAAAGAAGACTTTAGTCCACTTGAATAGTAAAAAAGAATGGTAAGATCAGCTTACCATTTTTTTTTGCAGATAAATTTTAATAACAAGTGCAACACGAAAAGAAAATGAAAAGGTTCATTTAGTCTAGAAAAGACCTTGAATTATTTGTGGGAACCTACTATAATAATACTGTTGATTTGTTGTGAAGGATTTGTTTATGAAAAAGATTGATATGGAGCATTGGAAAAGAAAGAAATACTTTGAATTTTATAAGGACTATACATTTCCGCATTTTTCTATGACTGTGAATTTAGATATTACAGATCTTATTCACTATATTAAGGAACAACATATAGCATTTTTCCCCACTTTCATATATTTATTTATGAAAGCTATGAATGATATTGATGAATTTAAATATCGAATTAGGGGGCAAGATGTAGTTTTGCATGATGAAGTAACACCGTCTTATACCGTATTGAATCAAGACGATTTATATGTGTTTTGTACGACGGAATACAATTCAGATTACAAAACCTTCTATCAAGCTGTATTAGAAGATATCAAAGTTGCAAAAACAGGTAATCGTTTAGAAGATTTACCTGGAAGAGATAATTTAGTGTTTGTATCTAGCATTCCTTGGAAAACATATACTCAAATAACTCATCCTATTGATACAAATCATCCAGATTCGTTTCCAAGAATCACATTTGGAAAGTACTTTGAAGAATCAGAAGCAATAAAAATACCATTTACTATTTATGTCCATCATGGTTTATGCGATGGACTTCATGTTAGCAATTTTTTGGATGATATCCAGAAGAATATTGCGTTGTTTATAAATCAGAAAATTTAATATTTGCTAGTAAATAGGTGCATAACAGGGAAACAGGTGTAAATCCTGAACTGTACCAGCAACCGTAATTCCAATGTCTATACATATTCCATTGTGAAAGCAAGAAGGAGTATAGATGATAGAAGATGAGTCGGGAGACCTACCTATTTATTAAATACATGTTAGGGAGAAAAAGATGAAAAGAAAAGCACTGGGCTTATTGCTATTCTTATTGATCGTTCCTTTATTT
>CAZUQS010000171.1:0-3551 GCA_964622615.1 uncultured Candidatus Izemoplasmatales bacterium
AACTTCAACTAAAACAATCAGATTCATCATTGAGAAGCGTTGAACGAAGATATTACTATTATGATACATATGGCAATACAAATTATATAAACTATGATTATAGATATGGGACCGGGACAGACACGCTATGGACAACGGATTTAAATGATAAACTGGAATATACCTTCGATAGTGACAATAAGTTTGTTTATGCCTACAACCTTCAAGACAACTACAAAATAGAATATTCATATGATACTGCATATAGAGTAGAAAATATCCTTGTTACAGATAATACTCTTAATATTGGAAATACAGATATTTCATATGAAACTGGAAGAACAATCTATACCGACTATGAGGGAGATAGCATTTATTATACTTTTGATAATTATGGCCATACAATTAATATTATGGATGATTATGGAAATTGCACATATTACAAATATAGCGGTTTATTCACGAATATAGACGATTTATGGGACCCGCTGAATGGGTATAATCTTGTTAATGCATATCCTAATTACTATAATAATCACAACCTTATTGAAAGCTCTGATGTTATTAAACAGCAGCAAAACCCTTTAAATAATCACGGATTCGAAGAGGGTAGTTCGGGTTGGACTTTATATGAAGGAAGCGATGGAAATATAGAATTTACAAACTCAGAATCGATGTTGGGAGATTATTCTCTTGCGGTAACCAAAGTCACATCATCAGTCTATGCAACTCAAAGTGTTTATTTGGAACCGGGCAGTTATACAATTACTGCTTGGATAAAAAACGATGGAACAACACCAGGTGCTTACGTTGATGTAATTGGTGAGACTTATGTTAGCACAATAAATAAAGTCTATTCTTCAGATGGCTGGGAGAAATATACTTTGGCATTTTATTTATCAAACTATACTACAGTGGGAATCAGCCTAATTAATGAGAGTGTCTCAACTGCCTACTTTGATAATATTCAACTAACCGAGGGAAGCGTTGAAACTAGATATAATGCAATTCTAAATAATTCATTTGAAGAATCAACCTCCTATTGGACTATTAATCAAGCTAGTAGAACTACTATAAGTGAAACGGGAATCATGAGTGACATACTAGGTAGATATGCAATGTATATTAATGGCGATGGAAGCACCGAAAAGTCCATTTATCAAGATATAACAAGTTTGATTACAAATGGAGAAACATACATTGTTGGTGCATGGGGCAAGGCAGATGCGGTTCCAAACAAAGCATTTCTTAATGGCTGGGAGCGTTCTGATGATAGATTCTTTGGTTTAATGGTAAAAATTGAATGTGTTCCAACAGAACAAGGTCAATCACCATATTTCATGTACCAATATCTACCATTTAATACTTCTATAGAAGAATGGCAATATCAGATGTTATCATTTGAAGTTCCGGATATTGCACATGATGTAGTTGTATATGCAATTTACCAAGGAGAGGGAACAGCTTATTTTGATAACATTCAGCTATATCACGATAAATTAAGCACAGAATACGGATATGATAGTATTAATGGAAATATTATTTCTATAAATAGTTCTAATGGAACTAATACAACTCTTGGCTATGATGAAAATAACAATCTTGATACAGTTACACAGGATAGTATAAGTTCAACAATTAATAGAACATCAACCTATCTAGTCGAAGAAATAGATAGTAATAACGTGAGAACAACTTTTGAATACGACTCCTCAACAAAACAAATGATTACTGTTTACGTAGGATATGATAAAGATGCTTCAACCCAAGACAAATGGTTTAAAAGCACTATCGGTTATTCTCAAGATGGACAATATATATATTCAACAACAGATGAGTTCGGAAACACAAATTATACTAACACTAATTCGACAGTGGGTCGATTATCGGGTATTATTGATGCAATTGGAAATTCTCAGACATTTGAATATGACAGGTATGGAAATCTTGTATCAACAACAGCAAACGAAGATGGAACATCAGCAACCATGGTAGCTTCATATGAATACGATAATCAAGGAAAATTAGAGATTATACATAGGGATGGCTACTATTATGAGTTTGTATATAATAACCTTGATCAACTGCTTTTTGTTCGTATAAATGATGGGTCAACATACGAAAATCTTATGGAATATGATTATTGGGAGGAGACTGTTGGATCTGTAACTTATTATACAGATTTGTTAAAGAAACAAACATATGGCAATGATGACTATGTTTCATTCACTTATACAGATGAAAATCAAATACAGACTGTCAGTTTCAATAACACGGTTAGATATGAGTATGAATATGATTCGTCAGGACGGCTTTCCATATTAAAGGATATACACAATTCAAACATATACTTCTATTCCTATGATTTAGCGGGTAGATTAGAAACAATCACAGATAAGGATGGAAATGAAATTAATTATACTTATGATGAAGATGGTAATCTTAATCATGTAAACTACAACATTGGGCTAATAACAAGAGGAGTAACTTACCATTATAATTCTACAACCGGTGAATATGATTATACTCAATATCAAGTTGGAACTACAACTATTACTAAGGATTATGATTATGACACCGATTCTTTAAAAAGATTGAATACAATTGAGTTGGCAATCGGCACTTACGATTTTACTAAGGTATTTGAGTATGATGAGGGCGAAGTAAGTTCATCTATGGGTAATGCAACCAATAGAATTTCTAGCATTACATATAACAATAACGGAACTGAAACACATCATATATATCTTTATGATGATAATCAAAACATTACTCGCATTACAGTTTGTGATTCAACTTGGCAAACAATAGATGTATATGATTACTTTTATGATGGATTCAATCAGTTAGTTCGAGAAAACATCAAAATAAATTCAGGGTCATATCAGAGAACATTCGTTTATGAGTATGATGATCAAGGAAATATTACATGTATTTATGAATACGAGTACACAACACTTTCAACTATCTCAACCACACTTTTAAAACAAAAAAATCTAGATTATGACAATACTTGGGCGGATCAGTTAACTAGAAAAAGAGTAATCGTAAATAGTGTTGTTGTGGAAGATATCAGCTATACATATGATGATAGTGGGAATCCCGTAACGTATTACAATAATTTATCTCCATCCTCAAGTAAAAGCCTAGACTGGGAAGGTAGGCAGTTAACAGAAATAAGTGGTTACTCTAATACTGTTTCCTTTAAATACAATAATTCCGGATTGAGAACAGAAAAGAATTATGATAGTATTAGTACATCTTACGATGTTTATTACATTTTAGATGGAAATAAAATTTTAGTTGAATATAGAGGCAATGATACTATATATTATACATATGATATAGATGGTTCGTTGCTCAGCATGAATTATAATGGAAACGAGTATTTCTATATCACAAATATGCAAGGAGATATAATTGAACTTGTTGATATAAGTGGTAATACTGTGGTAAAATACAAGTATGATTCTTGGGGAAATATAGTTTACCAATATGATTCTGGTTTAGGAATTGACGATATAAACCCATTTAGATATCGCGGCTATTATTTTGATATTGAAACTGGTTTA
>CAZUQS010000172.1:0-3493 GCA_964622615.1 uncultured Candidatus Izemoplasmatales bacterium
AAGTTTTTATTAGACTATTTTATAATAAGTGTTTTTGTAATTCTAACTACCGTGATAACAATTTCGATTATTATTAACAAAGTAATTAATAATCATCAACAGCGAGTTAATGATATTGCTAATAGGGATTATTTGACACATTTATTAAACCGTAGGGGATTTGAAGAAGAGTTTAATCGAATCAAACTACAAATAAATGAGGGGACACTGTTATTTATATCTGACATTGATGATTTTAAAAAAATCAATGACAAATTTGGGCATAATAAAGGTGACGAAATTCTTAAAATTGTTTCTGAAATAATTAACGCTACGATCAACAACTTTGGAAAAATATGTAGGTGGGGTGGAGATGAATTTACAGGAATTATCTTAGGTAGTAAGGTAGATAATATAGCCAAATTAGATGAAATAATGAATAAAATTAGAACGCATGAAGAACTAAAAAAATATACCAAAAATATTACAATAGGGTATACAATTTTGGATTCAAAAGACAATTTAGAAATAAATCTAATTAAAGCTGACAAAGCACTATATTTAGGTAAATCTAGTGGTGGAAACACAACTAAAACTATATAAAAATAAAGATATCTTGGGAAAGATATCTTTATTTTATTTCGTTAACTATTTTGTTTTTTATTTCTTCATACATTTCAGCAGATGTGTTACCCGCGTTATTTATAAAATCAATATCCACACCATCTTGATAATATCTTGGAATGATATGTAGATGAAAATGAAAAACAGATTGCAGTGGCTTTTCTGTATTGACAATAACATTAAGACCAATTGGATTAAATGCTCTTTTAATTGCGTTGGCTATTTTAGGAACAACTCGAAAAATATTTCCCGCTAGCACTTCATCGATATCGTACAAATTTTTGTAATGCTCTTTTGCAATTACTAGTGTATGCCCCTTTGTAGCTTGCGAAATATCTAGTATAGCCAATACATTTTCATCCTCATAAATTTTATATGAGGGTATATTTCCGCTCGCAATTTGACAAAAAATACAATTCATATATTAATCCTCCTTGTTATGTTTTTTGATAACATCAACTAATTCTAAAAAATCATTAATCCAAAAATCAGGATTCAATTTCTTAATAGAATCTCTTTTTATTGACCATTCTAATCCACAAGTAAATGTTCCAGAATTTCTGCCAGCTAAAATATCCGATGTGTTGTCTCCAACCATTACAACATTTTTGTAATTGTCGAATTGATTCAAAGCAAAAAATACAGGCTCTGGATGAGGCTTATGTTCCTTAATATCATCTAAAAAGCAGTAAGATGTTAAATATTCATCTAAACCGTAATGGACAATAGATGTCATAGCAGATTTCTTGAATTTTGTTGTGACTAAACCCAAATTAAACTTCATGTCTTTTAAGGCTTTTAACATATTAATAGTGTTTGGATAGATTTTAATACTATCCAATTCCGATTCAATATACACCTTTCGATAATAATCAATCATTTCTTGAATAGTAGAAAGGTTATCGGTAGCTATTTGAAAGGTCTCCTTTAATGGAGGGCCAATCATATCAACCAATTCTTTTCTTGAGAATATTCTATTGGGCATATATTTTTTGAACGTTTCTTCAAACGATTTAATGATTAGCTCATTGGAATTAACCAAAGTGCCATCTAAGTCAAACAATACTGTATCTATTTTGCGCATTTATATCACCGCAAATATTATACCAAATTTAACATATAATATTAATAGAAATTTCAATATTTAAAAAAAACATTATTTTAATTTTAAAAAATACTATGCTATAATTAGTTAGGTGATTTTTTGAAAAAAGCAATCCTAATATTCAACCCCAAAAGTGGTAATCAAAAATTCGAAACAAAACTAGATTTCGTCTTAAATTTATTAAACGATAAATTTGACGATGTTTTTGTATGCAGAACAAACTACCCTGGCCACGCGACGGAATTCGCTCGGATTGCTTGCAATGAAAAATACGATATGATGGTCATAGTCGGCGGAGATGGAACATTTAATGAATGCGTTAATGGAATGATGGATTATACATACAGGCCAAAAATTGGTTACATTCCAACGGGTACTTGTTGTGATATTGGTATGAGTTTAGGGTTATCAAAGAATGTTAAAAAATCAATGGCTAACATATTAAATGATAACACCGCGAAAATGGATATCGTAAAATCAAATAATAGATACTTTTGTTATGTTTCCGGAAATGGTGCATTTATTGATATCAGTTATGTTACCGATTCAAGATTGAAATCGCGAATAGGATATCTAGCATATCTAATTAGAGGGATCGTGGAGTTATTCACTATTCCTAAAATAAAGATGAAAATTCGTCATGATAATGGTGATGATAGAGGAACATATTCTTTAGTATTAATCATTAATTCTAAAAGAGTTGCAGGAATCAATATGATTTATAGACCTTGCTTAGATGATGGATTAGTAGATGTAGTTTTATACAAAAGTTTTACACCATTCAACTCATTGATTTATCTTGTTTCATTTATTATTCCTTTTTGGTCTACACCATTAGTCAAAAGACTAAAATCTAAGAAATTAGAAATAAAAACAAATGCAAAAACAAGGTGGAATATTGATGGAGAATCAGGCGGTACTGGTAATCAATATATTGAAGTTTGCCAACAAGCTATTGAAATAATAATACCGGAACATGTTAAACATAAATATTTTCACAACCAAGAGGTTTAGAATGTACAATCAAGTAATTGTAGTGGAAGGCAAACATGATGAACAGAAAATAAAGAGTATTTATCCTGAAATTGATTGTATTGTAACAAACGGTAGTGAAATATCAGTTGAAACGCTAAATCTAATATATCAAACAAGTTTGCATCGGGAAGTCATAATATTTTTAGATCCAGATTTTCCTGGTAAACAAATAACAGATAAAATTTTGCAGACAAATGGACAATACAAAATAGCATATATTAATAAAGAAAAAGCCATTAGTAAAAATTTCAAAAAGGTTGGTATAGAACACGCTAAAAAGGAAGATATTGTTCAGAGTTTAGAGCGATATTTTACCATTAATCAAAATCAACCGAATATTACGATAAATGATTTGATGAAAAGAAATTTGACAAATCATTCTCAAGCTAAAATACTAAGAACAACATTATGTAAAGAATTAAATATACCTCTTTTTAATGGAAAAGCGCTTCTAAAATATTTAAACTTGTTAAATATTAGTTTGGAAAGGATTGATGAAATAATTGGGTAATAATAATAGTAAACCAGATAGAAAATCAATCATTCATGAAGAACATTTTGTGATTAAAAAAAAGTATAGTCAAAACTTTTTATTAGACGGAAATATTATTTCTAATATCATTGATAAGGCTGAAATAGATAACAATACAGGCGTCATAGAAATTGGTCCTGGATTAGGAGCTTTAACAAAGTTAATAGTCAAAAAAGCAAAAAAGTTACTTGTTTACGAAGTGGATACGGACTTAATCC
>CAZUQS010000173.1:0-3453 GCA_964622615.1 uncultured Candidatus Izemoplasmatales bacterium
TATAGAAAAAATAATTGATGAAGCAAATAAATATGGTACATTAACAATTCGAAGAGTATATGGGGATTGGACCACTCCACAACTCAATCCATGGAAGAAAAAGATTAATGAGTTTGGATTGACACCAGTTCAGCAATATGCATATACAACCGGAAAAAATGCTTCTGACTTCACATTGATTATTGATGCAATGGATATATTATATAAAGACAAAGTACAAAGTTTCTGTATTGTTTCTTCCGATAGTGATTTTACCAAGTTGGTAACGAGATTAAGAGAAGACAACATGTTTGTATTTGGTATGGGTGAGAGTAAAACCCCGATTTCTTTAGTAAATTCTTGTGAAACGTTTGCTTATCTTGATAAGATGATTGATACAGTAGAAGATGTTGTAGAAGAATCAGCTGAAATAGTCCCAGAAAAAGTAGAAGTAAAACCATCTAAAAAAGGGAAAAAACCCAAAGCAATTAGTTCGATCACTCCAAAAAGAAGGGTGAAGATTGAATTAAAAAATATTATCGAAGAAAACCTTGAAGATGAAGGTTGGGCATATTGGAGTTTTGTTGCACAACTTCTGATTAAGAAATTTCCAGGGTTTCATCCAAGAAATTATGGAAGCAATGTAAAACCATTAACTTTCTTTGAAAAAATGGTTGAATTTGAAGTAAAAAGAGATGGGACAATTACATTTATCCGAAACAAACCTACAAAGTCATCTTAGGATGGCTTTTTTTATTGGTATATTTTTTCTACGTAGTCAGAATTCATTAAATGAAGCAAAGCTGGATAATTAATACGAAATGTTATGATATCTCCAATTTTATAATGTCCTTTTGTTACATCCAAAATTAAGTGATCAGAACTACCACCAATGATATTAATATTTTGGTCTTTAGGACATAAATTAGATAATAAGGTATCTTGCTTACCAATTGCTACAATAGCTCTTTTCATTAAACCTTTATCTTCAATTTTAGGTTTTACTCCAAAAGAGTTAATACTCATTTCTCCATCAGGAAAACTTGGCTTTTCTTTTAATTCAATGATTTCAGCTTCAAAAGAAAAAACATCATGATGTAAGCCTTCGATTTCGTTTCCATAGGAAGTTTCTTTTCCAAATAAAATCGACTCTCCAAGACGCAGGTGATTCACTTCCTTTGGAATAATATTTTGATTAAATAGTGTTACAGAAGAAGAATTGCCTCCTGAAATAATATCCAAACGAATATGAAGGGTATCTTCAATATTGTTTTTGATGACAATGAGCCTATCATAAATATCTTTGTTGGGAATTAAACCACCATAACAAGTTAAATTTGTACCAATACCTTTTACAATGATATGTTCTAATTGATAAATTTTCTTGATAGTATCTATATAATCAGAAGTGTAGTATATCCCTTCTCTTAAATCGCCCAAATCAAACATAATTATGATATTATGTTTTTTATTTTGTGATTTTGCTGCCGCATCCAATGCTTTAATAATTTCATATTCTGAGTTGAGTGAAATGTCTGAGTATCTTACAACATCCTCAACTTCGGATTTCATTGGAATTCTAAGCAACATTTGATGATGAAAATTTAATGGTTTAAATGTCTTAAGGTTTTGTATTCTAGAATCTCCAATGCAGGTAACATCAGAATCTTTTAAAGCCTCAAGGATTTTGAAGTCTCCAGCAAATGATTTTACAACCATAGTTATAAAAGGAATATTATTACGTTTTCCCTCTTCTTGTATTTTCGTTACATTCTCTTTTAATTTAGAAAGATTAATACATATTCTTGGATACACTAAATCACCTTATTCCTAGACTTTGTTTTAATAGTAATAGAGCTGCATTTGGATGCTTTTTGGATAACACCCCTATGGATGCCATTATATAATTGGAATCAATTAAAACATCTGTTTTTGCGCTTGGTTTAAGAACTAATCTATTCTCTTTTTCCAAAGCACTTCTAATGATATCTTTATTGTTTGGTAACCTGGTCAGAGCACCACCAGTAGCGACGATGTATTTCACATTCGTCAAATCTTTGCCTTCAGCATAGGTTGCTTTTCCACTAGCTGTATATAAATGGACTAGCCTACCAGAATGTCTATCAATAGCTTGAATCATCGCTTCTAAAGCTAATCTGCTTGTGAACTCTATTTGTTGCTGTCCTGGAATCGCTTTGTAATTTTGAATGATTTCATCATATTGACTTTGATCTATTTTTAGATCTTTCATCAGTCTTTCTTTTGTAATCAATTCAATGATATTATCTTTGTTTATGAATACTCCTAAATCACCTTCAACTGTCCGTTTTGCGAATGGTTCTGGAGCAATCATTATTTTCTCAATTTCTTTCTTGCCGTGTGTTACGGAGTGAATATCTGTAGTAGCCCCACCAATATCGATAGTGATCAAATCTCCTATTTCTTTTTGTAATAAAATAGTAGCCTCCATAACAGCACCCGGAGTAGGAATTATATTTTCGTTAATGATTGATTTTACTTTTTCCATACCGGGAGCGTGAATAATGTGTTTCTCAAATGCATTTTGAATGATTTCTCTCGTTTTTACTACTTCTAAAACATCTATTTTAGGATAGACATTATTCGATATATATAAGTATTCACTCTGATTATTTTCAGAGAATATGGTTTTTATAATAGAGTGATTTTGAATATTTCCTGCGTAAATCACCGGAATATTCAGTTGCAAGTATGCAATTTTTTTTGCATTTTCAATTGCAGTTGTTCTTTCACCGTAATCTACACCGCCTGCAATCATAATAATATTAAGGGGTACCCGTCTGATTTCTTCAATTTGATAATCATCCAGTAATCCACTTGTGATCATTTTGATATTTGCTCCAGCTCCAAGAGCAGCTTCTTTCGCCGCTTTCACAGTCATATCGTATACCAAGCCATGAACACTCATTTTTAACCCGCCAGCAGCAGAACTGCTTGCATAAGTCTCTCTAGCACTTAGTTCGTTTACTCCAAGTGATTTCTTGAGATGGTCAATCGCTTTATTCAATCCAATCGTTACGTCACCTTCAAGAACGGTAGTAGGACTAAAGCCACTTCCGATAAATGTAGGATGATCCGTTTTTAGATTATCAAAGGCATTAATAACTGTAGTAGTGGAACCAATTTCAGCAACTAAAGCATCAATGATCATTCATTTTTTCCTTTTGTTTCACAATAAATGATGCAACATGATTTCCTTTTGTTCCACGACCAAAACCTTGGTCAACACCTTGTTTGCGAGCGATTTCAGGAGTTACTTGGGTTCCACCAGCAACGATAATGATATTATCTCTAACACCTTTTTCCACTGCATATTCATGTGTTTTTTTCATATTTTTATAATGAATTTCATCATGGGATATAATGGTAGACATCAAAATTGCATCTGCATTCGCTTCAATTGCTGCGTCTACTAATTTTGTGATGGGCACAGAT
>CAZUQS010000174.1:0-3419 GCA_964622615.1 uncultured Candidatus Izemoplasmatales bacterium
GTGACTTTGGAGTTTGTTTGGCATCTGATTTAATGGCGTTGGTTGGTAACTCTGACAAATACTATTTAATTGAAGATAAAACGTTTGTTAAGGTAGTAAAGAATGGATTAGAGTATTTCTTCTCTATGTATGACGCTGTTGGAATTGAATTTGTTCCAATAAGACATGAGATGAATCTAGATGCAGAGGAAATAAACAAAGCAGGATTCCCTCATTACATGTTAAAAGAAATTTGTGAACAACCATCCGTTGTACGCAAAATAATGTCTCAATATATCAAAAACGATAAATTTTTTATTCCTACAGATGTGCTTGACTTATTTGCAAATAAGAAAAGAATCTATATCTTAGCAGCAGGCACTAGCATGCATGCTGGGTTTGTTGGTAAAGTATATTTCGAACGTATTACTGGTATTCCTGCAGAGGTATTTATTGCTAGTGAATTTGCTTATAATCAACCATTGTTAGATAAGAATGCAGTGTTTGTTTTGATATCACAGTCAGGTGAAACCGCAGATTTAAGGGCTTGCCTAATGAATTTGAAGAAAAATGGATATGATACCTTAACCATTACTAATGTGAAAACTTCAACATTAGCTAGAGAAGCAACAGAATATTTAGAAATATTTGCAGGACCGGAAATTGCAGTGGCATCTACAAAGGCTTATGTTGGTCAAGTTTCCGTTTTGGCAATTCTTGCTTATACATTGAGTGAACGTCCAAATTGTGATTTGATTCAAGAAATGTCTCGTTTGGCTGTAGCTATGGATGCGATTATTGATAAACGAGATTTTATTAAGAATCTTGTGAAATCAAGAATCACCAAACGAAATTGTTTCTATATCGGTAGAGGAATTGACTACTATACCTGTTTAGAAGCAGCTTTAAAATTAAAGGAAATTTCGTATATTCAAACAGAAGGATTCGCAGCTGGGGAATTGAAACATGGTACAATTGCATTGATTGAAGAAGATATTCCAGTAATCGCAATCATTACCCAAAAACATATCAGCAAGAATACTCGTTCAAATATTCAGGAAGTAAAAGCAAGAGGGGCAGATGTTTTAGTTATCTCTACCCAAAATAATTCACAACCGGATGATGATATTGTCTTGATGGATGTGCATTACTTGCTATCACCAATTTTAGCCGTTATACCTACACAATTAATCGCTTATTACAAAGCACTAGATTTGGGTAGAGATATTGATAAACCAAGGAATTTAGCAAAATCTGTTACAGTAGAATAGGAGACGTATTTCATGAAATATTTTGGCACAGATGGAATCAGAGGTTCTGCTTATGATTACATTACCTATGAAATGGCATATGCTGTAGGAAGAAGCTTAGGGTTATTAGAGAATAAGAAAGTGATGATAGCCAGAGATACTCGTGAATCTGGCAACATGATTTCACGCGCTTTAAAATCTGGTATTATTGATGCTGGATTAGAAGTAATGGATTTTGGCATCATAGCGACTCCAATATTGGCTCATATGAGTATCAAAGAGAAATGTGCAGGTGTAATGATTACTGCCTCACACAATCCCTATTATGATAATGGAATCAAAGTATTCTACAAAGGAAAGAAAACGACGGAAGAGCAAGAAATCATCATTGAAGCAGTGATTGATGGAGCAATTCCCTTATCCGTGATTGCCGGTGGAAAAGAGTTGGATTTTGTAGATCCACTTCCACTTTATAATAAATTATTTAAGAATATAAAGGTTATATCGCAAAGAAAAATCATTTTGGATTTAGCAAATGGTGCTACAATCAGTTCCGCAAAGTATGTGTTTGATAAAATTTGTAAGAATGTGGACTATATAGGTGATAAACCAGATGGACTGAACATCAACAAAGGAGTAGGATCTACTCACATTGATAGTTTGGCCTCTTATGTAGTGGAACTAGGATATGACTTAGGATTTTCTTTTGATGGGGATGGGGACCGTGTTTTGGCGGTTGATCATACCGGTAGAATAATTGATGGTGATTTACTAATATACATCATAGCTTGCTACTTAAAAGAAAAACGATTATTAAACAATAATCTTGTTGTACTAACCAAAATGAGTAATTTAGGAATTATATCAGCGTTAAAAGCAAAAGGAATCGAAACCATTCAAACTGATATTGGTGATAAATATGTGTTAGAAGCTTTATCACAAAAGAAAGCAACAATTGGTGGAGAAAACTCTGGGCACATCATCAATCGTTATTTGTTAGATACCGGTGATGGAGTATTGAATGCTGCATTCATATTGAAAATACTAGAAGAAAAAGGAGTGACGATTGAACAACTGATCAAAGATGTTACGTTTTATCCAGATCGATTATTCAATCTACGCGGAATTGATAGAAACTTAGTAAACGACCCAAGAATTATTGAATTGGTGGAAACCATTCAATATCATTTGGGTTCAGAAGGAAAAGTATTGGTTAGGCCTTCAGGAACAGAACCATTAGTCAGAATTTCTGCTTCAGCAAAGACTCAAGAAGAAGTAGATGCTATAATAAAGGAAATTTCAGAGAAATTCCAAGAAATAAGTTAAGAAAAGGAGAGCATATTTATAAATATGCATACATTAGGATGAGAAAATACGCGATTATATTAGCTGCAGGTAAAGGTACTCGAATGAAGACTTGTTTACCGAAGTGTGCTTACCCATTACTAAAGAAACCAATGATTGCTTATATCGTAGAAAATCTAAAGAATACTGGCTTATTGGATGAGTTAGTGGTTGTTGTCGGTCACAAAAAAGAAGTCATGATGGAAATTTTAGGTGATAGCGTGAGCTATGCTTATCAAGAGGAACAGCTAGGAACAGGCCACGCAGTCATGATGGCAAAAGATTTAATTACAGTTATGGAAGGAAATACGATTATCCTACCAGGAGATATGCCGTTAATCGATGAATCGGTTCTTAAAGAAGCAATTACTGTACATTATAATGATGATTTTGATTTGACATTAGTATCCACAATCGTGGAAGAACCATTTGGATATGGTAGAATTCTAAGAAATGGAGATAATCAATTAGATGCCATTGTTGAAGAACACGAAGCAACCCCTGAGCAACAGTTAATCAAAGAAATTAACACCGGTATATATATTGTTAAAAACAATGTTTTATTTGAAGCATTAGATAAAGTGGACAACAAGAATAAAAAAGGCGAATATTATTTAACCGATATTGTCAATATACTAAAAAATGAACACGCAAAAATTGGCACCTATATCTTAAAGACTTCCTATAAAGCAATGGGAGTGAATGATTTATATTCTTTGAGTATTGCAGAATCAAAATTAAGACATGATATCAATAAGAGATTAATGATTAGTGGTGTTGCGATGATTAACCCAGATACCATAACAATTGGTCAAAATGTTGTTATTGAAGAAAATGTTGTAATTC
>CAZUQS010000175.1:0-3402 GCA_964622615.1 uncultured Candidatus Izemoplasmatales bacterium
TTCCGCTACTATATAAATGGTAATTTATCAATTTATCTCCATTTTGTTCTAATAAATTCTGATAATAACTTAGTTCATGTTTTACATCAGAAGTAGTGCAAATCTTAGTTGCTAAACCATACGTATACACACTCATATCAAATAGAATTGATTTTAGTTGGTCATCATCAAAAAAACTCATAAATGGATTCTTTTTCATTTGCTCTAAATACATATGATTGTCTTCTTTATGTTCAGAGACAGAGTTATCCATTGTTAAGAAAAAATCATTAAAGATTAATCTGTTTTCAATAACGAAATCTAAATAGCCCACACCTAAATTCAAAAATGGATTCCTTGTTCGTTCTTTAAGAGTACTTTCAACGACTTTTGTATTAACCAGTAAAACTAAATCCTCCATAATAGTATCCATACTGGGATATTGCGTATAAATAGGAGCTGTCGATACTCCTAGTATACTACCGATTTCTCTTATTGTAATCGCATTTCTACCATGAACTTTTGCGATGTCAAAAGCAGCAGTGATGATTTGTTCTTTACTAATAATTGCTTTTCTAGCCATATGAACCTCCACTTTAAAATTAAATAACAAACGTTATTATATAATGATATTATAACAGTATATTTCCAAATAATCAAGAATTATAATGCAAATATTAGAATTAATTGCGAATATAAAAACGTTTGTTATAATATAGTGTTAGTTTTTGAGGCAATTACTTATGTGTTTCTTTATTGTAACGAGCAAACTTGCAAACATACAAGGAGTTCACAAGGAAGAATATCATATCTGTTATATTACAAGTTACTAAAAATATTTATGAATACAGAGTATATCGGAATTTTGTTAGTATATTATGTTTTAAGAGTAGATTTTTAGTATTTTTTTGTAGAGTATGTGCTAATATACTAAAAAATGATATAATTTTTATTAGGGAGTTTTCACTGCAGATGTGTTAATGTTGTTAAAACTAGTGTTTTTTACAAATAATTGATTCTGTAGAAATGATGACTGGAGCAACAAAACACGTTGTCAAGTAGGGGGTGTGAAATGTTATCAAAAAAATATACAAGAGATCTTATCTTGAAAGCAGCATATGAATTATCTAAAGAGATAGGCCTTGAAGCGCTGAGTATGAGGAAAATTGCAAATAAAGTTGGATGCTCAGTAATGCCTTTGTATGAATCATTTTCATCAAAAAAAGAATTGATTGATTCTCTTTCTACTTTCAACGAGAAATTGTATGATGTGTTTTCTTGTACGATGTATGATCGTTATTTTAGATTATTGAAAGAAGGTTTGGAGTATCCAACTTTCTTCCTTAGTGTAGTCAAATATGATGCTAATCGACAATATTGTGAAAATGATCATCACGAGGAAGAAACAATTTCAAATTTATGTGCTTTGATGAAGAAAGATGATAGATTGAAAGATCTTACCGATGTGCAAGTGTATAGGGTTAACGCTAGAATTGAATTATTCATCATAGGAACTGTATATACGTATTCCCTCCTAAATACTACTGAAAATAATTACCCTCGCCTTAAGGAAGTATTGGTCGAAACCGCAGAAGCAATCATAGATGGATATGTAAAAAACGTGTGATTTTCTAGATAGTTTATTTGTTTAAAAGGCTTTTTGAAGCCTTTTTTTTTGCTCAAAAAAGGCTGATATATTTCAATCAACCTTAGAAGTAGAATTAGTAAATTTTTGGTTTTATTCATTATTTTCGTTAGCATGTATGTGCTAAACGCAGATAGAATTTGCTAGTTTGTGGGACTGTATTTATCAAGAATAGATGCGTCAACCCAGTAGATGTCAGCTGCTCCGTCAGTAAATCTAGAGAAAAACAAAAATTTTCCATCTGGACTGATTGAAGGACATATTTGATTTGTTCCCTCTTGATTGATTGTTTCATCTAGCTTCACAGGATCACTCCATTCTCCATCAATACTATAAGTAATATATATTGATGTGTTGTCATTACCTAATCCACTATCATCAAGTAACATGTATGTTTCATCGGGAGCTATAAAGGAGTGAGCACCGTCTATACCTATAGGCACACCAGATAAATAATCTCCATCTATATATTCTAAAATATAGATTCCATCCATAGTTGTATAGTAAATGTTATGATTGCTGCTGACGGATATATACATTGCAAATCCTACATTTAGTCCATTATCTACGAATACTGGGTCCTGCCAATCCCCACCAGAATACTCACTTCTAAAAATCACCAGATTAGAGTTGCCATCTCTCTTGGAACCAAAATATAAATAAGTTCCATCTGGTGTGATAAATGGTTCAAATTCAGCAACATCCTCACTTATTGGTGACATCTCTGGAATTGTCCATTCTCCGTCAATATATGTGGAATAATATAGTCTATTCACATTCCAAATATTTCTTCTTGTAAAGAAATAATATTTGTAATCGGGTGAAAATGTTCCTGCAAATTCACTTGTCGAAGATGTTGAAATAAAATCAGGTGCAAATATTTCTGGAATTAAACCTACGTCTGCTTGAACAAAATAGTTTCCAATAAATATAGTAACAACAATATCCCTTACCAAGACATAACGTTCTTCACCCAAAGATAACCTATATTCTATTGTATACATTCCAGGAATTGTTGTATCAAGATTTGAGACGACTTCGACAGTATCGATGGATGAGAAAAATCCGGGGTCATCAAACGTATCTCCTTGCATAATTGTGTATGTATCTTCCCCTAACAAATAAAAGGTTGGTGCTTCTGTCTCACTGACACATGAAGCAAGGAGTATTAATAAACTTACCATTAGTATTCCATATAAAATCTTTTTCATAAGTCTACTTCAAATTTCCTGAGTCTAATTCTAATGTTAGAATATAATTTGCAGATATATTATCTTCAGATTCAAATCTGAGTTTTGCAGTCCAACTTCTAGTACTTGAGACAAAATCATCATGTGCGTAAGTAATAATATATATTGAGGTATTTCTTACGCACTCCATAGGTATTCTAAATACATAATCTAACTGAGTATCTTCTAATTCATAGACATGGTTTGAAGCGTCAGGGCAAACAAACTCTATTTTTTCTAACATTCCACCATCTTCATATACATTATGTAAGAAGAAGTAATAAACTACTTCATATTCTCCATTATTTAATACTACTCCTCGGTATACACGTTCTAATTCATCATATAAATAAGTAGCTAGGAAGGGATTAGGATCATATAACGATGTGTTTTCTTTCATAAAACGATGGTAATAGTCAAGGTCTTCCCTAGCTTCAACAACAACCGTTTTAGTAATTATATTACTCTCATTTCCTTCGGTATCTACTGCTTGAAATGACAATTCATAACTGCCAAGTATATTAATATCAATTGAACCTGTCATTGTGA
>CAZUQS010000176.1:0-947 GCA_964622615.1 uncultured Candidatus Izemoplasmatales bacterium
AAAAAAGCAAGTAAACTATCAAACACAGTCTTAATGATTAACAATCAAATGTCACCTTCTACACATGGTGGAGCGTTTATTTACCAAAAAAATTCAACAAAGAGAATAGATTTTGATGTAGAAGAAATGATTATTTTCGAGAGAACTCCCCTAAATAATGTTCTTATTTTATAATGTATTTATTGAATCAAAAACCCAGATATTAGTTATAATATATTTGCAAAATAAAAAAAAAGGAAAACAATTTTGTTGTTTTCCTTTCTATATGTAGTTACACATTCGTTAGCCACCACCAACAAAATGAGTGAAGATGATTCGTTCATCGTCTTCAATTTTTCTATCAAAAGAACGAAAGTGCAAAGGTTTTCCATAATAAAAGACGACTGAACTATGAAAATCCTTTTGATCAATATTAGGATATGTAGTAATAATTTCAGATATGATATCATTGATAGAACCAGCTTGAACTTCAAAATCTTGAAGATTATATTTGCTTCTAAGAAGATTATAAAATGTGACGGTTACCATACAATTACTCTCCTTTTCCTAAAGGACTTATCTTGTTGTTAAGAATATCAATAAACAGAATTTCATTGATGGAAGGATTGTTATTTGTGACCATTTTAACAAACTCCGCGGTCATATATGAAGCTGTAAAAGCAGGCGTAAAAGCTGAATTCAACATTTCAGCTTCTAATCCATGATCTCTTTCAAGATAGAGTTCATTCAATAGACTACATCCTGGCATTATCCAACCCACTTGTCCATACCATCCAGCACAAGCTCCATGTAACACCGGAATGTTGAATTGTTTTCCTAATGCAATAATATGTAATTTAGTTTGAGGATTATCAGTACAATCTATTAGGTAGTCTATAGATTCGAATTCATCGTTATTTAATTCTTCAATTTGTTTCTGAATGAGATGCATTTTAAGATCTTGATTG
>CAZUQS010000176.1:957-3353 GCA_964622615.1 uncultured Candidatus Izemoplasmatales bacterium
ATGTTGTAATTCTTCACAAACAACATCCACTTTGAATAAGCCAATTGTATTCAAAGAAGAAAACAATTGACGATTTAGATTCGATGGGCTGTACACATCAAAATCAACCAAGGTGATGTGTTCTACACCTAAACGAACAAGATTGTTTGTCAGGGCCCCCCCCAACCCACCAAGACCAATAATCATAATGTTAGAATTATGAATATCAACTTGTTGCTTTGGTGTAAGGATTCCAGTGTTTTGTGAGTAAATAATAGATTTTGGATAAGAACTCATAATCTGATCTCCAATATAGATGTAACATCTAAAAATGCAAAGGTTTATTAGACCTATACTCATATTATACTTGATTTGGTTTTTATTAACAATATTGCGCCTATAAGTTCTAAATTAAGCAATAGTGTTACCCAAAGACTAGAATTTTGATTCTTCCTGATAAAACTTATGAAACTCATTCTTAAATTACAATAAATATATATAACAAGAAACAATATATTTGTTATAATATATAATGAAGTAAAAATCATTATTATACAATAAAAAATAACAATTAAGGATGAAGAGACATTGATGAAAGAACTAGCGAAGAAGTACCGCAATAAAGATATTTATAATTATAATTGTGCTGAAGCAATATTACATTCTGCAAATGAGTTTTATAATCTTGATTTACAACCCAATGCTTTCAAAATGATGAGTGGATTTGGTGGTGGTATACAAGAAAAACATTTGTGTGGTATTGTAAGTGGAAGTATCGCTGTTTTAGGAATTCTGTTTAAAGATAAGAATACCAAAGACAATCTAGTATTAGAACAGGCAGTAAGGGAATTTAAGACGAGATTCAGAAGTAAATACGGGATGATTGAGTGTGATTACTTACTAAAAAACCACGCGGATGATATCCGCGGTTGCGATAAACTTATTGTGGAATCTGCGGCAATTCTAGAGGATGTTATATATAAATACAGATAAGTTGTAGGATTTGTCTTTTCATTTGTCTAGACTGCCTTTTCATATTGCTCTTTTTGTGATATTATTTTAACAAATATATTTTTAATTGTATTTCAATAATGATGTACTCTTTTTTTAGAAGAAAGGTGATTCTGTGGCAACTAAAATCCAAACGTATGATATCAAAAGCGATATGCCAGATAGAATCGAAGCTGGAAACCGATTAGCTGAAATACTCTGCTTTTCAAAAGGAAAAGAAAAAGCAATAAAAATCATCCATGGTTATGGATCATCTGGTATCGGTGGTGTCATCAAAGAAGTGGTGCAAAGATCATTGCGTCAGAAACTAAAAAATGGAGAAATTAGAGCATATATACCTGGTGAATCATTTAATAGACTTATGGGGTTTGATGAAACGATACGAACCTATAGTCATTTAATCAAACATGATTCTGATTACAAAAAAGGAAATGATGGAATTACATACATAATATTTTGATAATTCTTATAAATAGCATGGGTTACCATTCGATATCAATTGCAATGAAAACACATTAGACAAAAAGGAAATGTTTATGAAAAAGATATTTATAGCATTATTATTAGCTCTGTTAATTGGATGTGAACCCAATGGGATTCAAACGACAGAACATACATCTTTATTGACCTCAGTGGATACGTCAATTGAGCAAACGACAACTCAGGTGACAACAACTCAGGTTACAACAACGGCCTCTATCATAAGCCCAAATGACTATATTGATGGAATACATATCTCGAGTTATTGGTATTCCGTTATGGATGAAGATGAAAAGTGGGGATTTGTTGATTTAGATGGAGATATCATTATCCCATTTATATGCGATGAACCAGCAACGTTTGAAAACGGGACTGCAATTGTAAACATACGTGGCTTAAAAGGAGTCATTAATTTTTTAGGAAACAATGTATTGGTACCTAGATTTGCTGAGATTGAAAGTTTAAACCACGGTTTATTCTATGCAACATCTCTTAATGAAGAAGATTTTGTTATTTATGATAATGAAGGAAATCAAGTATTTAGTGTAGCGGGTATTGATTCCTATATTAGTTTGAATTCAGATAGTGTTTTAGGATATAAAATTGGATCAAGTTATGGGTTGATTTCTGTAGAAGGAGATATCATTACCGATACAATATTTGATCGAATTCAACCATTCCATGAAGATATAGCAGCGGTTGAAGTGAACAATCTATGGGGATTTATCAACCCAGAAGGTGAATATACGATAAATCCAACATACTTGGATGTAACGAAATACGAAAGTGGGATTGTTTCAGTTCTTGATTCGACAGGTTTATGGACAGCTTTGAACTCAGATGAAACACCAGGGTTAGCATTCGAGCAAAAGAGTCAAGTTCCGTTTGAGTTTAATGAATTTGGACTATCACTATTTGAAGAAAAT
>CAZUQS010000177.1:0-3348 GCA_964622615.1 uncultured Candidatus Izemoplasmatales bacterium
CTGCCCCTTTTTTTAATCCGTCAAGCTTATCAAGATTAGATGTTTTTGCAGAAATTATTATAATATGTACATTAGAGTTTTTTCTTATTTCTTGAATAAACTCTTCACCAGTCATTATTGGCAACATCAAATCCGTTAAAATGCAATCAATGTGATTTTCTTTAAAATCTTTAAGCGCATCAAACGCGTTGAAAGAAGGAAACACTTTGTATCCTTCTTTCAACAGTATATTTGTTAATATTGAATTAATAGTTTTATTGTCTTCTAAAACAATAATATTTCTCATATTATCCCCTTTATTTACTAGGTTTAAATCTTTTCAACCTCAATGCATTTAGTAATACCGATATTGAACTGAAACTCATTGCTGCAGCTGCAAACATTGGATTAAGTCTTGGTCCACCAAACACATATAACAATCCAGCTGCTAGTGGTATTCCAAGTGAATTATAAGCGAATGCCCAAAATAGATTTTGTTTGATATTTCTAATAGTGCTTTTTGATAGTTCTAATGCTGTTACAACATCTAAAATATCACTTCTCATTAAAACGATATCTGCAGATTCCATTGCTACATCTGTTCCAGATCCTATCGCTATCCCGACATCTGCTTGTGCTAGTGCTGGTGCATCATTGATTCCATCTCCAACCATAGCGACAGACATGCCCATTTCTTGAAGTTTTTTAACTTCTAGAGCTTTATCTTCAGGTAATACTTCAGCAAGAACATGAACTATACCAACTTGTTTACTGATAGCATTAGCTGTTCTTTTGTTATCGCCTGTAATCATATAGACTTTGATTCCTAATGCATGTATTTTTTCAATAGCTTCTTTTGATGTTGCTTTAATTATATCAGCAACTGCAATAATTCCCAAGATATTCGAACTGCTTGATAAAAACATTGGAGTTTTCCCTTGTTCCGCAAGTGCTATCGATTGATTTAATAGGTTTCCTAATTCTATATTGAAATCACTCATTAATTTTTCGTTTCCTAAATAATAAACAGACTTTTCAATTGAAAACTGAATTCCTTTGCCTGGTAGTGCTTCAAATTGATCTAATTCCTTTAAATCTATTTTTTTATTACTAGCACTTCTTACAATTGCTTCACCAAGTGGGTGTTCTGATTTAAGTTCAGCGGAAGCAGCAATCCTCAAAACTTCCTCTTCTGTCACCCCTTTTACAGTAACAATATCTGTCACTTCAGGTCTTCCTTCTGTAATTGTTCCTGTTTTATCAAACACAATTGCATTTATTTTATGAGCAGTTTCTAATGCGACTCCGCTCTTAATTAATACTCCATTTTCAGCTCCTTTACCTGTACCAACCATAATAGCTGTAGGCGTTGCTAGTCCTAATGCACATGGGCAAGCAATGACTAAAACAGAAATAAAGATAGTTAATGCAAACACTGATGATGAACCTGTGATATACCAAAGTAAAGCAGATACTGTTGCAATGACTAAAACTACTGGTACAAAGTAACCACTTATTACATCTGCAAGTTTAGCAATTGGTGCTTTAGAGCCTTGAGCATCTTCAACAAGTTTAATAATTTGTGCCAACACGGTATCTCCGCCAACTTTTTTTGCTTCAAATTCAATAGAGCCAGTTTTGTTAATACTAGCACCTACTACCTTATCACCAATATTCTTATCGACAGGTAAACTTTCGCCCGTTATCATCGATTCATCGATAGCGGTTAACCCTTTAACAACTACTCCATCAACTGGAACTTTTTGTCCAGGTTTTACTAAAACAATATCACCAACTTGAACTTGATCAATATCCACTTCAATTTGTTTTCCATCCACAATAATGATAGCTGTTTTTGGTGAAAGACCCATTAGTTTCTTAATAGCTTCAGAAGTTCTTCCTTTGGCGATTGATTCTAGATATTTTCCTAATAAAATCAATGTAATGATAACTCCTGCGGTTTCGAAATACAAATCGTTTACAAATCTTGCAGCTGTAATTTCATCACCGGTTGCAATCATAATAATAGCGTAAATACCATACAGAATAGCAGCACTAGTTCCTAACGCTATAAGTGAATCCATATTTGGACTTCGTTTATAGAGAGCCTTAAATCCCACTGTATAGAATTTATACCCCGCAATCATAGGGGGAATCACCAACAATAATTGAATTAGCCCAAAATTAAGCGCATTATACTCTGCGTCAATTATTCTAGGTATCGGTAAGCCCAACATATGTCCCATTGCTAAATATAGTAAAGGTATAGAGAAAATTCCAGATACAAGGAATTTTTTCCATAAGGTTTTCATTTCTTTTTGTTTTCTTGCCTTGTCTTCATCAAACTGGTTTTCTGAAGTGGATTGAAGTGGATCATACCCACTATCTTTAATTACTTTATATATTCCATCAATAGATATGATTGTTGGATCATAACTGATTTTTGCAGATTCTGTAGCAAAATTCACATTTACACTTTCTACTCCATCAGTACTATTTAAAGATTTCTCTATAGTATTAACACATGTTGCACATGTCATACCAGAGATTTTTATTGTTACTGATTTGAAATTCTCTTTCAATTTAGCTTTATAACCAGCATCTGAAACTGCTTTAATCACATCATTTGATAAATCGTTCTCAAACTCAACCATCAATTTTTCGGTAGTTAAATTTACAGAGACATTACTAGCCCCTTCTATTTTACTTACACTTTTTTCGATGGTTCTGACACAACTTGCACATGTCATTCCTTCTATTTTATATGTTTTTTTCATTTTTAAACCTCCTCTTAACTTATCCAACTCTAGTATATACCCAAAATGTTAAGGAAATATGTAAAATAAACTTATAAGACCAGTTATGAACTTGTCTTGTCATGTGCAAGTTTACCATAGTTTCCAATAAAAATATTGTGTTTTACTCCGAAGTGAACTTTCTTATATCAGACGATCTCATTATATATGGCAGATGGATTAAGAACTAGACTAAGTCATTTGAATTAAATATTTATAAAAAAACTGTAAGAAAAATTCTTACAGTTTTACTTTGTTATTGGCGGGACGGATAATCCCTGAAACTAATCCGTATATGGTTAAAACGGATGATTATATCTTCCTTGAAAATATTCAAACATAAATATCGTAAAATGCAAATCTATGCTAATATTCTCTATATCCATTCCTTTTTCAATACTTTTTCAACAAATAATTTCGATATTCGCTTATCAAATTGTGTGCCTGAACATCTAACAATTTCTTTGACAGCTTCATCATTAGACATTTTTTCCTTATATACTCTAACTGCTGTCATTGCTTCAAATGCATCTACAACACAAATAATTCTTGAAAATAGAGGTATATCTTCTCC
>CAZUQS010000178.1:0-3339 GCA_964622615.1 uncultured Candidatus Izemoplasmatales bacterium
TATATGCAAACACAATCTCAGATGGATTGATATTATTCCAGTTTTGGGATACATAATCAATTTTGGAAAGTGTCATTTTTGTGACAAAAAAATAGAGATTAAATATCTATTGATGGAATTGTCTGGTGGTCTATTATTTGCTGCAGCATATTTGTATTCAGGATTCAGTTTGAATTTGATTGTTGCATTAATTATGCTATCTGTTTTGATTGTTGAAACATCTAGCGATATAAAATTTTCCACCGTCATAGATTCTGCTTGGATGATTGGGCTGGTATTTCTAGTAATAATAAGAATTATTCAAAACAACTTTTTGGAATATCTCTTATCAGGTTCAATCTTATTTGTAACTTTATTTGCTATTTCTTTATTAGGTAAAGCTATTTATAAGAAAGAAGCTCTAGGTGGAGGAGATGTAAAATTATACTTTTTCATAGGTTTTCTAATTACAATTTGGAATGGATTATTGTCTTTATTTTTAGCAAGTGTACTTGCTTTAATATTCGCGGTAATAAAAAAGAAGAGAAATATATATATACCTTTAGTACCTTTTATTAGTATCGCGGTAGTGATTACTTACTTTTATGGCGATAACATAATTGATTGGTATCTAAATCTATTTGGGATGTGATGATAATGCAAAGCAAAAACATAATAACAAGCATATTTATAACCGATAATAATATTGGTATTTTTGTTAGCAATCAAATAAATGATAACAAGAGCGTTCATGCTGAAGTTAGTCTAGATGCAGATATAATCCAATTTGGTTACATTAAAGAACCTGAAAAACTCTATAACGCCTTAAAAAAAGCATTTAAACAAATCAAAGTGAAACCAAAAAGTATCAATATGGTTATTCAAGACGAAAATGTATTAATACGAGAAATCGATATAGATAAAGAAGTTCTTAAAAATTCCAGCGTTGACATGTATATCAATAAGCAAATTGGAAAAACACTTCATTTTCCATTTGAAGAGATTGCATATTCTTACCACATCTTGGAAGACAATGAAGAAACTGTAAAAATTGTTATTTTCATTGCAGATAAAAATCTAATTGAAGATTATCTAGATGTGTTCGATAAATTAAAAATTAAAACATCCTACTTTAATATCATCGCATCTTCTATAAACGCTATATTCAACGATAGTAAAGATGATCTTACTGATAATTCTATGGTTGTAACGATATTTGATAAAAATATTACAATTAATATCATCGAAAATAAAATGACAATTTTTGGTATGACGGATGAATGCGAAGAGGAACTAAATGTTACTTGTCAAAATATTGAAGATTATATTGAGCGTATAGCAAATTATTATCAATATAACATGAGAAAAGGATCAAAAAAAATTAAAAACGTATTTTTATTAGATTTATCTAATAGTGTATCCAATGAATTCATGGCCAAGAAAAAAGAATTCTCAAATAACTCGGGATTAAATATTGTTAACCTTAATATTGGTGAAATGTTTAAAAATGTACAAGATGTTCCAAAAACGGTAGAAATTGCATATCTTTCTGCAATCACTTCTCAAAAAGAGAATTCTCATGAAATAGAATTCAAAATATATCGCCCTAAAAGAGGGTTAATCATTACAAATTACTTATTGGTATTCTCTATTGCTATTTTTGCTTTTATAGCATTAATCTATATGCCTTTTGCCAATGGAAAAGAGGAAATTTTTAAACAAGAAGCTTTAAATGAAGCTTTATTAATTCAAAAACAAATGCTTGAAGATAATATCATTTCAAATAATTCATTCACCTCTTATGAAAGAGCTTATAATGAGGCTTTCGTTTATTTAGACTCTCAAATAACTCAAAAGATTGAGTATTTAACTGATTTAATAGAGCTTATGGATGAAAATATAGTGTTAAATCGCGTTGAATTTGATACGCAGGAACAAATGATTACCTTCGTGATATCGTCTGATTTAGAAGTAAATCTATATGAATATATCATTAGCATCTATGAAGAATACGGAATGATACCAAATATTGAAAACAACAATAAATGGATTACTAGATATCCAGAATCTTCAAGTATTGGAAATTTAGTAATGAAAGTGGTTGTATATTATGCGTAAACAAAATATTTTTGGAAAGAAAATAAACTACTCAAAACCATTATATTTAATAATAATCGTATTTGCAATTTCTATATTAGGTTATATTCTAGTTACCTACCTTAATAGTATTCAACTAACTCAACTCCAAGAAGAAGAATCTTCAATTCAGGTTAATATTAACAGTCTATTGATATTAAATAATCAGACAAATTATCAAGAAATCGATGAATTGATTCCATATTTACCAAATAGATTTAATGAAGCATTGCTTTATAACGAATTGGAGTTGGTTAAGAATCTCGCAAATATTTCTGACCCTCCTGTATATCTTATTAATTTTGAAGACCAAGCGGATTCACCTTTTGATACTGACGTTGATAGTAACTTGGAATTTGTAAAAATTGCAATTACGATGAATATTGATGATTATACAAAGATTTTTGATTACATCGATAATCTTAATGCCTTAGAAAGGTTATATTATATTGATTCAGTAAATCTGACTATCTTATCAGGAGATTCCGCGAATGTTTCAATAACGATTTATACATACTATATGAATTAAAGAGAAATATAAAAGACATGTGATTTGCTTCATAGCAATCAAATGTCTTTTTTTTGTATATTTATATATTTATATATTTATATATTTATATATTACTTAAAGTTTGATCTTAATTCACATATTTGATTAAAAATCAATTGGTCTTTAGAAGAGTCATAATCAGTCGCGAAATATCCTTTTCTTATGAATTGAAATCGTTCAAGTCTAAAGGTGTTCTCTAAATCGACTTCAACAAATCCATTCAATTCATTCCAAGATTTTGGATTTAATCTTTCTTCTATATCTCTTTTTGAGTCCGAATCAACCATTAAAGGTTCAAAAAGATTGAAAACGGCTTTTTTAGATGTTGATGCTTCTACAAAATGTATGTTTCCGTTTGGTTTTCTTTCATTGAATCCCGATCCTGATTTTGTATTTGGATCATAGGTACATTGCAATTCCACAATATTACCAAAATCATCATACTTTACTTCATTACACCTAATAAAATATGCATGCATCAATCGCACTTCAATATCTAATGATAATCGTTTCCATTTTTTATTTGGTTTTACTTCTAAAAAGTCTTCTCGTTCAATAAATACGTTTCTTCCAAAGGCAATTTTACGCGACCCTAAATCAGGGTTGTCCTTATTATATTCTACATCAATCCATTCTATTTCATTTTCAGGGTAATTTGTAATTACAACTTTTAA
>CAZUQS010000179.1:0-3326 GCA_964622615.1 uncultured Candidatus Izemoplasmatales bacterium
AAGACGGTTGTTCCATAATAGTATTGAAATCCAAATTGATTTTGATACTGATATGTTGTAGCAAAGTTGAATACTACCAAAGGAACAATTAGCCAGTAATCAGCTAAATTTCTTGATAACAACGGTATTAACCCCAACATAAACATAAACACTACTAAAGAATAGATTTTATCTGGAGTAAACATTGTAGCTAATAAATAACTTGGGTTTTGAAATAACGTAATTAAGATACCCAAAGAATTCAACTCGCGATAAGCATTCAAGTTATCATATCGCCAAAACATAGCTCCCTCAGAAGAACTATTCAACAGCTGTGTAATAACAACAAAATACAAAGTGGATGAAGCTATTAGAATCAATCCAAAGACAACATTTCGTTTCTTAAGTTGTTTATCCTCTATTCTAGATGTATAACCAAATATGACGAATAAACCAACAAATATTAAATTTATGCTAGCATCTTCTTTAATCATTAGCGTCATAATCATAGCTACTATAAAAGGGATCATCTTTTGCTTAATAATAAAATATAGGATAAACAGTAATAGCGGTGCTAAAAAGCAATTCTCATGCAAATCGTAGAAGCTACTACTTACCAATGCAGGATGAAACATATAGATTATCAATACTAACCCAATAGCAAAGTGGGATAGTTTAAATGTTTTTGCAATTAAATACAGCGGAATAAGTCCAGTTGTAACAATTAAGATTTGAACTAATTCTAGTGTTTCAGGGAAAGGAAACACCATAAATATTGGTAATATCAGATAATAGATGGGTGACACATGAACGGAAAAGTGAGACAACAATTGCCCTCGTTCCAACGTTGTAACCATTCCATTAAAATTTTTCATATTGTAAAACATTTGCGTGAACAGACCAAAATCAAACGTTGGTGAATCCAATGTTTGAATTCGATATACCATTATGAGTGACAAGTGCGTAACTTGATATACTAACAGAAGTCCAACGATACTAAATACAATTATTTTTACAATTTTATTGTTATAAACATTATTTGCTCGTTTGTTTGCGAAAAAATACACAAGTAATAATAATACCGATACTATTGAACTTCCTTTTAAAAAGTCTATACGGTTACCATAAAGTATAGGATCATTATTAATGTTTGCAGAATTTAGACCAGAAAACAGAATAAATTCCGTATTAATATTGATTAATACCGTTATAACAATCCATACAAATATAGCGACATTTATACCAGCGATAATTAAATCGGTTTTCGATCGTTGCATTTTATATTTCGTTAAAACTATCAAAGAGAAATACATAGCAGGTAGAGCAACAAAAGTGGCTCCTACCATCAAAGAAAATGCAGGTGCATCTTTAACAAATGCATTTAGATATACCAATAGCAACAAGCATATAAGCAGGGAAAGAAACTGCTTCTTCAGTAATCTTCTAAAATATATTAGAATTCCAGATATCAATAAGAAAAATGCAAACTGATATCCAAAAAATGTAAGATTAATCATCTTAAGATTATAATAATTACCTTCAACATCCGAAGACCAAAAAGAGAAAATAGTAATAACTAAAAAACTAACTGCAATTATGCGTGAAAATATAGATAAATCAAATTTTGTATTGGGACGCACCATATCAAATTATGCTTTCCTTCTTCATGCGGATAGCAAATCCCCCTTTTCCATCATATTTGAATATATTAACACCTTAAATAGATAAGAATAATGAATATATTTTCGACTAAATTATATCATATACTGTGGCAATATAAAAGAAAATTATGCAATCTATTTCCTTCCAAAACAAAAAAAGAAAGTAAGACTGAAATCTTACTTTCCTAAAACAACTTTTACCACGATATCATTGCGTTTTGCTTTAGAAGCTAATACATTATCTAATTTTCATATTAGTTATTTTAGATTTGCAAGTTCTTCTACCTGATACCTACCAACACGTATCAATAATAACAAACATTTATAAGTCAACCATGCTGATGGTACTTTCTTTTGGCCAAAATCAAAAGCTTTACATTTGAGATATATTGATTCGGGTATAAATTGCATTTCTGAATTTGCTTTTTCTTCAATTACATCAATCATCTTCTGAAATCTCTTGTCCTTTTTTGCATATTCAAAGTGACTTAAACACCCAGAAACACTCAAAATGTTATACCAGTTAGTAGGAGCCTTTAACTTCCTAAAGTCTTTTCCAGCATAAAACATATATGGATGTTTATCATAACTGTTTTGCCATAAATCAAGTAGGTTATCAATAATTGATTTCGTTAAATCAGAATCCCTATATTGGGGAATCTCTTTTAATAAATTCAACATGATTAGAGTTGCGAACGGACAACATTCATCCTTTCTTCCTGGACCCCGAAACTTACCAAGTTCTTTTGAAACAACACAAGGAAATCCGTTTTCTCTATATAATCCTACAATATATTCGACACCTTTTTGTATATGTTCTTCATAAGAAATACCCGCTCTTAGTAATGCGTGTAGCATTAATGGAGCGTCACACAAAGCCCATCCAAGTGTATTTTCTCCTGAGCCCCCAAAATGCTTGGATACATTAGTCATACTTCTATACATTCCTAATCCATCGATATTTTCTAATATTTGATCGATTGCGAGTTTGATTTCTAAAACATCTGTATCAAGACCAATATCAAGAAGGAATATAAGTTTATGTATTGGTAAGTTTGGATTTTTATGGTTTGTAACTAGAATACTATTAAACGCAGATACATCTTTTAAATATTCCATTATGCGCTCATCTGTTAATAGCTCATTTCTTAATTCAAGGAGGTCATATTTGTTTTCCTTTAAAATATTAAGTCGTGTTGCATATTGAACAAATGAATCACTTTCGAGTAACCAATTGATAATGTTCATCAAGTCCTCCTTTAATTTCCATCTATTTTAGCTGTATTTATAATAATACCTCTCATAACAATTATAACTGAGAAACAGAAGAAATAGTTCAATAATCGAGATTTATTCTATCTGATTAGCAAAATAAATGTCTTTTTAAAAAAAGGATTTGAGATATTTCTCAAATCCGATTGTTTCTACTCGATTGAAATCCAAGATTCAAAATAGTAATCTTGCCTTTTTACGCCACCTTGGAAATATACTTCAATTTCAGCTATTGGTATCAAAATATAATCATTCGCTGGAATAAATTCTTTATATTTCATCTTATTGAAATCATCAAAATTATCGCTTACTTGCGGGAACGCTATCCATGGAAAACCAGGAGCGTGAGACTGATCTGGATTAAATACACCAGCAAAGTTAACCGTAACTTCAGAAGTAGCTTCTGAAATATCA
>CAZUQS010000180.1:0-3324 GCA_964622615.1 uncultured Candidatus Izemoplasmatales bacterium
ATTTACTATCATCCCTCTTTTCTGGTCCTATCAAACTAACTATTTTGGGAAGTGGTTTTGGATTTCGTTCATTTAGTATGGTACTCACATTATTTTTGTTAATGTTTTTGGTTGCACGATTATTTCGAACAAAGAAAAAAATAATTTATATTTATGTAGGTTTACTATTTTCAGCTATTTTTATGTTGTTTTTCCATGTGTTAAGGTTGATTTTTGGCCCAGAGTTTTTATCTATGGGAGTACTAAAGACAACAACAGCTAACCTTATAGGATCATGGAGTGAACTAGGTATCTTCTTTGGTTTGATTACTATTTTATCTCTTTTGACAGCTGTTTTTATTAGTGGAGATAAAGTAATTAAAATAATTAGCTATATTGCTTTAGTTATCTCGCTCTTTTTTGTCGCTTTAGTTAATTTCTTTTTAGTCTGGTTGGTAATATCTTTATTATCTTTAGCGCTAGTTATTTATTATCTTTTAACGAACAAGGTTTCTGGACGGAAAATTGGAAGAAAAAGTATCTCTATAATTTCTCTGGTTGTCTTTGCTGTTTCTTTAGTGTTTATGTTTGCTAAAGGACCTGTAGGGGGTTTTCTTCCCTCAGTATTCAATATCACAAATTTTGAAGTAAGACCTTCTATAGGAGGTACAATTGACATAGCCCAGACAACCTTATCAAACGACCCCTTTCTAGGGGCTGGCCCAAATGGATTTGTTAAAGAATGGGTGGCTAATAAACCTCTTGGAATTAATAATTCACAATTTTGGAATACCGATTTCAATTCAGGAACAAGTTTTATTTTAACAACCCTTATTAATATCGGTCTATTAGGTTTTTTTGCTTGGATTCTCTTTTTTGGAACGATTATTTATTTAGGTGTTAAATTACTTAAAAGATCTCGCCAGAATCAGTTCAATCATTATATAGTAATGTCAGTATTTTCAGCCGTTGTATATTTATGGTTTTTCCCTTTTGTGTATGTTCCTGGTGTTACAATTTTTGGTCTAAACTTCTTATTTACTGGTCTTTTGTTATCTTTGTTGTATCAAGATAAAATTGTTAAAATTAAAACAATTTCTTTATCAGGAAGCACGATGAAGAGTCTTGTCTTAATTGTGGTTGTAGTTATTTTATGGATAGCCTACACTTTTAACGGGTATTTGTTTGTTAAAAAAGTTAATGCTTCTATTCAGGCTCAGAAAAGTTTGATAGCTTTAAATGTAGATGGTGATATTGGGAAATCTGTTGAATTAATGCTAAGTGCTGTTGAGAGTTTCAGTGATGACTTGTATTATCGTTTATTATCTAATATAGATTTAGTTCAATTACAAGCTGTTTTGAATCAAAAAGATGTTGCTGAAGAAACAATTGCAGAACAATTTCAAACAGTTTTCCAAAATGCTATTGCGAATGCTGGAATGGCAGTAGAGATAGATCCTAGTAATTATCAGAACTGGATGTCTTTGAGTAAAGTTTATGGGTCAGTTGTCCCACTAAAAGTTGAAGGGGCTTATGACAAGGCAGTAGAAGCTTACGGTAATGCTCTCATTTTGAATCCTGGTAACCCAGCCATAGTTTTAAGTTTAGCTAATTTAGAAGTAGCGAATGGTAATATTGAGAAAGCAACAGAATATATTATTACTTCAATTCAGATGAAAAGAAATTATTCAGAAGCTTATTATCTATTGTCTCAGATTGAATCAAGTAAAGGTAATGAAGCAGAGGCTATTAGTATTATTGAAGCTTTGGCAAAAGAGACCCCAAATGATCCGGAAGTATTCTTGCAACTTGGGTTTTTCAAGTATAATGTAGGAGATTATAAGGGAGCTATCCCTTTATTAGAGGAATCCGTTAGATTAAATCAATATCTTGTTGATGCATTTTATCTTTTGGGCTTAAGTTATAGTGGAGCGGGGGAAAAAGATAGGGCTGTTGAAGTATTTGATTATTTGAGTAAAGGACTTCCTGATAATCAAAATATTGCTTCTATCTTAGATAATATTAGAAATGGGAGAGAACCTTTATTTGGTATAGGACAACAATCATCTGAGATTCAAGCAACAGGACAAGCTGTGGAGGAAAGTGCTTCTCTAGAATTAGATTTAGAAGATAATGGGGAAGTAGATTAGTAATACTTTGAAAGTATGAAATAGATATGATTAAAAAAGTATTCAGCTTATTGAATAAAAATGTAAGCGGTCTTCATCAGACCGCTTATCTTTTGGGTTTTTTTGCTTTTTTGTCGCAACTACTGGCTCTTTTGAGAGACCGTTTGTTAGCACACTCCTTTGGTGCTGGTGAGACTTTGGATATTTATTATTCTGCTTTTCGTATTCCTGACTTTATTTTTATAGCAGTAGCCTCGATTGTTTCTGTTTCGGTTTTAGTTCCGTTTTTAACAGAAGCAATGAATAAAGATCACGGGAAAAGGTTTATGAGTGAAGTGTTTTCTGTTTTCCTTGTTCTAATTGTATTGGTATGTTCTATAGCATTTTTCTTAATGCCTAAAATAGTTCCTTTGATATTATCAGGTTTTTCTACAGAGGCTATTAATCAGGTTATTTCCTTATCTAGGGTTCTACTTTTATCCCCAGTCCTTTTAGGACTATCTAATTTTTTTACTAGTATTATTCAAGTTAATCACAAGTTTTTTGTGTATGCGCTTGCTCCTCTCTTTTATAATGTTGGTATAATAATTGGTATCCTATTTCTTTATCCTCTTTGGGGTCTCTATGGGCTAGTTATCGGGGTTGTATTAGGAGCGTTTTTTCATCTAGGTATTCAACTACCTTCAGTTCATCGCCTAAAATTTATTCCCAAATTTGTATTCGTTCGTAATTTTAATAAGATAAAAGAAATAATACTTCTTTCACTTCCTAGGGCGCTGGCTCTTTCCGCAAATAACATTGCCTTGATATTTTTAGTTGGTTTAGCCTCAACTATGGGAGAGGGTTCTGTCTCAGTTTTTATTTTTGCTTTTAGTTTACAATCAGTTCCGTTAAGTATTATTGGTATAAGTTATTCTGTGGCAGCTTTTCCAACTCTAGCAAAACTTTTTTCTAATAATAAAGTAGATGTTTTTTTTCAGCAGATTACAACAGCTGCTAGACATATTGTTTTTTGGGCGACAGTAGCTCTAGTTTTATTTATCGTTTTGAGAGCTCAGATAGTAAGAACTATTTTAGGATCAGGTAAATTTGATTGGGAAGATACAAGATTGACAGCTGCTTGTTTGGCAGCTTTTGCTTTATCTGTGACAGCTCAGAGTCTAGTTTTATTATTTATTCGTGGATATTATGCTGCAGGAAAAACATTAAAGCCTGT
>CAZUQS010000181.1:0-3317 GCA_964622615.1 uncultured Candidatus Izemoplasmatales bacterium
GTAACTTCATCTATTACAACAAATATACCTTTTTTCAAAATTTGAAGTGATTTTGAAATTGCAATAGTCCCTACGAATGTTATTCCAACAGCAATGGCTTTAAAAATTGAAATTGCTGGGTAATTATTCCCTTCTATCAAACTAGCTTGCAGAAATTCAGGATTATTTACGTTTATTATTCCTGTCTTAAAAAATCCGAAAATTCCAATAATGAATATAATGATTGCCATAGAAAGAAACAACACTCCAAAAGTTAAAATTCTTTTCTTCGCTTTTTTTAATTGCTCTGTATTTCTAGAGTTCTTAATAGAACCATCAATAAGTGAATCAATAAATGTTTCTTTGTTTTTGTCATCAATTGCTTCTGTTTCTTTACCAAGAAGCACATCTATAGATATATTCAATTCAGAAGCAAGTAATTGAACATTATATAGATCTGGGTTTGCTTCGTTTCTCTCCCATTTTGAAATAGACTGTCTGGTAATTCCCAATTTCAAAGCTAAATCCTCTTGACTTAAATTCAATTTCTTTCTGTATTTTACGATATTGTCTCCTAATTCACTCATATAACCACCTCACTAAAATTATACATGTTATAAGAACCATTAACAAGACAATATTTGTTTGAAAACACGCAACCACAGGTAGCATTTCAACAAAAATCTGAGAATTACCTTGTATATGATTTCTATTTTGTCTTAACGGTGTTGGAATCAGATATGAATCAACACACGGATTTTCAGTCATTTCATGCATGAGGGAGTGTAACACACAGGCACTTAATAATCAGATTTTATTCTCTAACTCTATTAATGTTTTCTACCAATAACCAATCATCCATATTTGAAAATTTTTCTTTATTAAAAGAGAAGGGTTCAATTGCTTGTACATCCTTAATTTCTATAATAGCAAGGTATCTCTTGCCTCTAAATCTCATAAGTGCTTTTTTACTAAGTTTAACTCTATCGCTGATTGAATCGACTATTTTTTCAGAAGTCTGCTGATCCAATTTTTCCGAAAAGGTCACCCCTTTGACAGTACACAATGCTCTAATAAGCATCTCGCCATTATTATTGCACAAATATAGCATATCATTTACAGCAACTCTTTTATAAGGTAATTTTCTACCTGTAGCCCCACGTAAAATAATATCTTTTCTTTGTTCTATTAAATTTACCAATTCTTCTGACTTAAAATCTAAATATACTATATGATCCATTATTTCACCCTTTATTCCTTCAATATGTTTTTGTAACACTTAATATCTCACTTATTCTATTTTTGAATGATAAGAAATAATTTTAATGTGTTCTCCTATATTAAAAATAATATCATATTTATTTTTAAAAAACACAAAAGCTAACACATTCTATCGCAGCAATCCGAAAATCACGATTAGATCTTTTGAAAAAAATATATATTATATGAATTGCCCCTGTGTCATAACAGATTTTGGAAAACTAATAAATACCAAATATAAAAAACCATAAAATGGCTTTATATCTATCTTAATGGTGGTTCGGGCAGGAATTGAACCAGCGACACATAGATTTTTAGTCGTTTCATGCACAAAACCACTTCAAATAAAATTTTTAGAGTCCGAAAAAATGTGATTATCATTAGTTACAATTATTTGTTATCGGCTCGAGAACTTGTCAAGGGCTAGTAGACACAAAATGATAATATTATAGCAAGTCGTTTCACACATCACAATAAGGTTTATTGTATCGCATTACATATACCTTATTTTTTCGTAAAATATATTTAAAATACCCATTCCCAAAGTGCCCACTCTTTACAAGAAGACAAAACAAGAAGTTTGGTTTTTCTCTTTTGGCTAGTTTTGCCAGCACTTCTTCGTTATATAGCTCATTTTGTTTAATATTTTCTGCTAATTGTTTAACTCTTTTTTGTACATTGCGAGTCACGAATTTTGGCATTAAACGTAATACTTCACCTGCGGGGCTTATAGCTGTTCCCATGTAGGTAAAACCCATATATTTCGAAAAATATGCTAGATACTTCTCTACAAATCGACAATGGTTAGCACCAGTGAATCCACTCTGGATAATGTAATATATCCTTATATTTTTTCTCTTTCCTTTAATTACTTCAATAGCTTCTAGAAGTTGTTTTAAAATAGCAGGCATAGAATCGGTATATAGCGGAAATGCAATGAGTATATTGCAATCGTTAGTTATGCTGTTTATGACTGCTTGGTACTTTTTTGTTTCAATCGCAAAGAACTCATGTATATCTAACGTGTTTTCTATAGCTTCCACAATCCAATTTGTTAATATGTGAGAGTTAGATTTTATACCACGTGGAGATCCATTAATAATTACTAATTTCATTTCGCAACCTCCCTAATGATATATCATCTTTAATGGTGAATAGCAATTTAGAACGAAAATTTATTGCCATTCTTTGATAGCACCCATTTATAATTTCAATTACTTCTTCTGTTAAATCTCCACTATCAATTAATACTAGCCCCATATAGGGATATTCTTGGTATCTTTTGTGATGATGAACTTCTTTATCAATAATATCCATAAACGGATGAATGAGCTGAATCATTTTGTCATTAACTCTCTTTAATTCAGCACTTACAAATCCGGCCTTTACATCCGTTATAAATATTGTATGAGAAGACTTCATAATTTCCGAGCATATTAATGGCATATCATCTTTTTGAAAACACATTCCAGGCATTTTTACCCAACACCCAAAACAGCCTGTACAATTTTTTATCGTTAAATTGACAGTATTAATCACGTTTATATCAAGTCCTTTAAAATCTGAATCGGAATAAATGTGATTTGTTGTATTAATTAGTAAAATCATTACGATTACCTCCAATTTTGTTAATTTTGTTTAGAATTATTATAAAATTATCCTTATTTACTATATATTTAAGGGTTTATTTTTTTATTTTTTAAATTTACCGTCCTTCTAGTTCTAATAGTTGACACTATGAGAACAGCTAAAGCGTAAATTCCTATTAGAAACATTATACTTTCCTTCTTAATCTAATAACTGAAACCATTAAAACTGATAATGCATAGACACCAATTAAAAACATTATACTGTCTTCATAAACATGAAATTGAGGAATCTGAATAAGGGCAGGAAAAGGAATAGCCCAAATTAGCAATAGAATGTACAGTAGTAAATTTACTTTTTTGATTGAGTTGGTTAATAGCACCAAAGCTAATGCTGCTGTAGCACAAGGGAATGTTCCTGGAAAAATAAGCTCATTTATTGAGCGACCTAATAAAACACCCACAAGTGGATAGCAAAAAATAACAAAATTT